>NZ_JAPVZW010000006.1:0-138386 GCF_041432595.1 Streptococcus sp. 27098_8_86 | reverse complement strand
CAGTACAATCCGTTGCTTTTTTTTGGAGATAAGGGACTATTGTCCAAGGATCGTTATTTTATATTTAAAGTATAGTTCTTTATTTGGAATTTTGTCTTATCTTATCTCATTCCCATTTGAGAAAGTTTAGTTTGATATTTATTTTGGTCTACTAAGAGTGCCTGTCCTCCATAAACATCATAATCATCTACCCAATCACCTAGTTCTGGAACCGTTAATCTCTCAATGCCATTTTGCGCTCCATCTAGGAAGGATAAACCATTTGTCAATAAGAAACTATAGGGAACATTCGTAGAGGTCATCCCAAAGACCTTACCAAGTGCTTCTGATCCAGTAAAAAGTTTAGTTGGATCCTTGAGTTGCTGCAGAACAGCTGTCAGCACTTGCTGTTGTCTCTTGGTACGACCGTAATCACCTTCATCATCATCACGGAAGCGAGCATAATTGAGCAAGGTTGAACCATTCATCTGTTGTTTTCCGACTTTGATGGTTTGGGTTGGAGACTCTGTTTCTGTAGCATGCAAGTCATCTCCCACCGTAGCTTCGGTTAAAGGTTGACCTTCTAAGGTTGAGAATTTGGCATCAATCGTCACCCCGTCAGGGAAGAGAGTGTCAATAGCGGTTGCAAAGGCCTGAAAATCAACCAAGGCATAGTACTTAATGTCCAAGTCAAAATTATCTTTCAATACTTGGCGAACCATTTCTGCTCCTTTTTGGCCTTCCTGTTCCCCTAGTTCATAGGCTACATTTAACTTGTTATCTGTTTGTTTCTTTCCATTGATAATCTTACTATATCCATCAATATAAACTAGGTTATCACGCATGAAGCTGACCAGCTTAATTTTCTTATCTGAGCCACCAACATTTAGTACCATAATCGAGTCCGTTCTCGTTTCAGCACTGTTTTGGCCAATCCGTCCATCCGTTCCCATAATCAAAATATTGACCCCATCCTTGGTATCTTGACCATGAAAAACTTCTACTTGAGCTGCCTTAGCATTGGCAGGTTTGTTTGGATCCGCATTTGAATAGCCTTTTAGGAACATAAAAATCATGCCAAAACCGACACAGGCCAGAAGAGCAAGCAATCCTGCAAAAATGCGCCCCCAACGAATCTTACGTTTTTTGGACTTAACCTTTGGAAGAGAATGGCTTTTCTGGTATTTTTTTGCACGGCTACGGTTTCCATAGGATGGAAGAGGAGACTGATTGCTTGGTTCCATGAAAGACTCTTCCATATCGTAATTTTCATTATGAATTTCTGGAGAAGCTTTACTACTGCTAGCCATATTTAACTTACCTTGCAGGTAAGCAAACTCTTTTTTCTCTCGCTCATTGAGGTAATGAATGTTCTTAAAAAGATAGTCATAACGTAACTGCTCGTGATGGCTTAAAGGATTTTCTTTACTCATCTTCTCTCCTTTCCATGGTCTGATATTGGATAAATGGGATAGGCACCCAGAACCTTATACTGGATTCCGATGGCTTCTAATTCTTTTTGGGCAAAGTGGACCAAGTCCTTATCAGCATAGTCCACATCAATAATGAAAAAGTATTCGCCCAGTGCTGTCTTGAGTGGCCGACTTTCAATTTTTGTCAGGTCAATTCCTCTCCAAGCAAAGGTCGACAGAGCCTTATAAAGGGCACCTGGAAGGTTGTCCGGTAAGGTCAAGGCCAAAGTCATTTTCTCAGTTTGTGCTTTCAAGGGAATAGAAGGCTTTTCAGCTCCCAAAACCCAGAAACGTGTGAAATTGGCTTCCATTTCTTGAATATCCTCGGCAATCAGTTCCAAGCCATATTCTTCAGCAGAACTTCTTGGTGCAATCGCTGCATAAGGATGGTCTGGATGTTCAGAAATAAAACGGGCTGCATAAGCTGTACTAGCTGTTACCTCGATTTGGGCCTCTGGATATTGTTCATCGATGAATTTCTTTCCTTGAGCCAAAGCCTGTGGATGTGAAAAAATCTTTTCAATCTTAGTATGGCCTGGAACCACCATCAACTGCTGATGAATAGGCTGAACGATTTCTGCAACTGCTTGAATGCGAGCCTGATGAAAAAGGTAGTCCAAGGTTTCATGAACACTACCTTCGATAGAATTTTCAACTGGCACCACAGAATAGTCCACCAAGCCTTGCTCATAGGCCTTGATAACATCTGTAATATTGGCAAAGGCTTGCAATTCCTCCTGAGGAAAAGCTGTCTGCACAACGTGGTGTGAAAATGATCCCTTGGGACCTAGATAAGCAATTTTCATCTCAGTTCCTCTATAATTTCCTCTGGGCTTAGCTTGGTCACATCCAAAACCCGACTGGCAACTTCCTCATACCAAGTCTGTCTTTCTTGGAAAATAGCTGCTAATTCTTCCTTGCTATTATTTAGAAAAAGCGGGCGCTGATTGTCTTTATCAGCTGATATGCGTTGGTAGAGGGTGTCAAAATCAGCTTTCAGGTAGATATTATCAGAATTTGTCTTTAGTAAGTCACGATTTCGCTGAGAAATAACCACTCCTCCGCCAGTTGACACAACTTTGTCTCTTTGTAGTAACTCAGCTAGGACTTCTGACTCTACCTGACGAAAGGCCACTTCGCCCTTTTCCGCGAAAAATTCCGCAATGGACATACCTAAGTGTTTCTCAATCAAGGCATCTATATCAAGGTAATTAGGGTCCAATCCTCTAGCAATAGTCGATTTGCCAGCCCCCATAAATCCGAGTAATACCTTAGCCATGAATCAAGCTCTCCAAATCATCAAAAAAGCTTGGATAGCTGGTATTGATGGCTTCAGCACGGTCAAGATCCACCTCTCCATCTGCCACCAAAAGGGCTGCGATGGCTGTCATCATACCGATACGGTGGTCTCCAAACGTATTGACTCTAGCACCGTGAAGGGCTGATTTTCCTTTGATAATCATTCCATCTGCTGTAGGTGTGATATCTGCTCCCATACTATTTAAGGCATCTGCCACTACCTGAATGCGGTCTGTTTCCTTGACCTTAAGTTCCTCAGCATCCTTGATAACTGTGACACCTTGGGCTTGAGTCGCAAGTAGAGCGATAACTGGCAATTCATCAATCAAGCGTGGAATCAAAGCGCCACCAATTTCTATTCCTTTCAAGTCAGAAGACTCAACAATCAAGGTAGCAGATTTAGCGACTGGGTCAATTTCAGTTATTTCTAGTTTTCCACCCATGGCACGAATGACATCGATAATACCTGTACGCGTTTCGTTGATGCCCACATTCTGCAGCACTAGACGAGAATTTGGAACAATCAAACCTGCGACTAACCAAAAGGCTGCACTGGAAATATCTCCTGGTACGACCACCTTTTGTCCAGTCAATTTTTGTGGTCCTTGAACTGTGATTTTCTTGCCGTCCACACTTAAATGGCCACCAAATTGTTGCAACATATCTTCAGTATGATTACGGGTGCATTCTTTTTCGATAATAACTGACTGCCCCTTAGCCTGCAAGGCCGCAAACATCAAGGCTGACTTGACTTGGGCAGAGGCAATCGGCAACTCATACTGAATAGGTTTGAGGTTTTTCGTCCCTTTTAAGCTAAGAGGAGGCAGGTCTCGCTCAGTTTTCCCTGAAATGCTGACGCCCATTTTTTTCAGTGGAATCGTCACACGATCCATAGGACGTTTGGAAAGACTATCATCTCCAAACATTTCTACTTCAAAGTCTGCACCAGCAAGAACGCCTGAAATCAGGCGAATCGAGGTGCCAGAATTTCCCATATCCAAAGAATTTTGCGGAGCTTTTAAGCCGTCCATACCTACACCTTGAATGGTAATAACCCCATCTTTATCCTCAATATCAACACCAAGGTCACGAAAAACCTGCATGGTCGAAAGAACATCTTCACCTCGCAGAATATCATAAACCTTAGTCTCACCCTCAGCCAAACTTCCAAAGATAATGGAACGGTGGCTGATAGACTTGTCACCTGGAACGCGAATACTGCCATGCAAGTGGCGAATGTTTGTTTTTAGTTTCATACTGAACCTCATACTTGCAATACTTTTACTTATTTTATCATAAAAAGCCAGAAATTCCTTAAAAATTTCTGACTTTATGATAGTTATTTTCTTATTTTAGCAATTCTGAAACTGGTTCGAAAACAATTTTTTCAATGTCAGAAAGGTAAATTGCCAATTGTTGTTGCTTGGTAAAGAATTCTGACAAGAGGCTATTCCCCTGAATCTGCTTGCCAAAGTTTTCCATCTTCGCTTGGAAGGATGCGTCTGGCATTTGACCTGTCTGTGCTAGTTTTTGAATTTCCTCTTGGAAGGCAACATATTCTGTAAAAATTTTGCTTGCCTCAGCATCTGCTGAAATAGCATCTTTAGCTGCTTTGACAGCCTTGTATTCTGGTAATTCGCGTAGACCGCGACTGAGTTCATTTGCACTATCGTAAATATTTGACATAATTTTCTCCTTATTTGACAACGACTGTGTAGTCGGTATTTTCTGTTATGAGATGCTCAGCTCGTTCCAAGTCTTGAGCGTTTTTAAATGAAATTTGTAGGATCCCGTGAATATCTTCACGGTTTTCCTCATTAATATGAATATTGACCAAGGAAGTTCCTCGTAGCAATTCCAAAATCCGCAGGATGACGTTTTCTTCATCGGGAACGTCGACATAGAGGTCATAACAGCTATCCACACCACCACGCTTATGAATTTCCATGGCCTGACGTTGCTCACGCGCTTGGTTGAAAAAGTTCCAGATTTGCTCCTCATCTCCCTTACTGATGGCCTGACCAATCGCTTCCAAACGTTCCTTGAAATCCTCAATGCGGTCTAGAATAGTCTCACGATTGGACAAGAGAATGGACGTCCACATACCTGGCTCGCTTTCTGCAATTCGGGTCATATCTCGAAAACCACCGGCCGCAAAGCGTCTTGCCATCTCATGATCTTGAGCATAGACCGCGGTCTGTTCCATGAGACTAGAAGCCAGAATATGAGGAAAATGGCTAATCTGAGAAGTGACTAGATCATGCTCCTTGGCATCAATCTCGATAAAACGAGCATGAAGACCTGAAAGCAGATCCTTCATTTCCTCAAGCGTGTCCTGACTTGTCAGGCTTGAAGGTGTAAAGATATAATAGGCATTTTCAAAAAGATTGACATCCGCAGAAGCAGCCCCTGTCTTGTGACTACCAGCCATGGGATGGGCCCCGACAAAGCGAACAGATTTGCCAGCCAAATACTGCTCCGCTGCATCCACAATAGCTGACTTGGTCGAACCAGCATCTGAAATAATGACGCCTTCTTTCAAGTCCAAGTTGGCCAATTCCTTAATAAAGGAAATGGTTTGTTTGATTGGCAAGCTAAGAATAATAATATCCGCAAGAGGAGCAAAACTAGCAAAATCATCTGTTGCACGGTCAATCATGCCTT
Source organism: Streptococcus sp. 27098_8_86 (assembly GCF_041432595.1). Classification (GTDB taxonomy): domain Bacteria; phylum Bacillota; class Bacilli; order Lactobacillales; family Streptococcaceae; genus Streptococcus; species Streptococcus pneumoniae_F. The sequence continues at coordinate 132,972 of NZ_JAPVZW010000006.1, read as the reverse complement.
CTTTCAAGGCGATATCTCTCGAAGCTTGACTGCGATTATAACCTAAAATTTCATAATCTGGATGATCGCGTTTGATACCTAGGGCCATAGAGGCACCAATCAGACCAAGGCCCGCGATATAGACTGTTTTTGCCATAGGAACTCCTTAATAGTTCTTTGTATAGTCTCGGTGTTTGGCTACCGCTTCTTTTAGTTCCTCGAGATTGTCTGATGAGAATTTTTCAAGGATTTCTTGTGCCAGAACCGTTGCCACAACTGCTTCCATAACTACACCTGCTGCTGGAAGAGCAGTCGGATCACTTCTCTCCACAGTTGCCTTGTAGGGTTCATGGGTTTCGATATCCACACTCATAAGAGGCTTATAAAGAGTAGGAATGGGTTTCATGACGCCACGAACAACGATAGGTTGCCCATTGGTCATACCACCTTCAAAGCCGCCCAGATTGTTAGTACGGCGGGTATAGCCATCTTCTTTAGACCAGAGAATTTCATCCATGACTTGGCTGCCTTTACGATAACCAGCTTCAAAGCCAAGACCAAATTCCACCCCTTTAAAGGCATTGATAGAGACAACAGCTTGGGCCAATCTTGCATCCAATTTTCTGTCCCATTGGACATAGGAACCAAGACCAACTGGAACACCTCCAACGACTGTCTCCACAACCCCACCGATAGTATCACCGTCACGTTTGATTTGGTCAATATAATCCTTGATTTCCTGTTCTCTTTCTTGGTTGACAATAGAAACTTCAGACTGGGCAGCTCGTTCCTTAATCTCAGCGACTGTGAGATTCTCAGGAACATCGATTTCCTTGCCACCAAAGACTACGACATGGTTGGCAATCTCCATATCCAGCTCAGCCAAGAGGCGCTTGGCTACTGCCCCAACTGCCACCCGCATGGTGGTTTCACGGGCAGATGAACGTTCTAAAGAATTTCGCAAATCGTCAAAACGGTACTTGATGCCCCCTACCAAGTCGGCATGACCTGGACGAGGATGGGTGATTTTTCGTTTGCTTTTAAGGCGTTCTTCAATGTCCTCTGCAGACATGATATCCAGCCATTTTTGGTGGTCCTTATTGATGACATCCATGGTAATGGGAGCCCCAGTAGTCTTCCCATGGCGAACACCTGAAGTAAAGATAACTTGGTCACTCTCAATCTTCATACGACCACCGCGACCGTAGCCACCCTGACGACGTTTCAAATCCTCATTGATGTCCTCTGCTGTCAAAGGAAGTCCTGCTGGAATTCCATCAATGATAGCCGTCAGACGGGGACCGTGTGATTCTCCTGCAGTTAAATATCTCATACACTCTCCTTATTTTACCAAGTAGTCTTTCATCTCTTCCAGAGAAACTGGGTGGATGGTTGCAGAACCAAGCTCTGGTACCAAGACCAATTTCAAGGTATTGCCACGCGCCTTCTTATCATGAGTCAAAGCCTGATAAAGCTTATCAACATCCCAGTTTTCATAATCAACAGGCAAGCCAAATTTCTGACACATAGCTGTAATGGACTGAGTTATGCCAACTGGCATGAGACCTTTTTCCTCAGCAACCTTGGAAATCTGTACCATGCCCATGGCCACAGCTTCTCCATGCATGACCTTGCCATAACCGGCCGTTGCTTCAATGGCATGACCAATAGTATGGCCAAAGTTGAGGTAAAGGCGTACACCATTGTCCAGCTCATCCTCAACCACCATCTTGCTCTTAACCTGACAAGAATGTTCAATCAAGGTCTCCGCATGCTCCAAAATGCTCTCTACAGAACCATCCAGCTCCGTCAAGAGAGCCCAAAGTTCTGGATCCTCAATCAAGCCATACTTGATAACTTCACCCATTCCTTCAATCAACTCTCTTTTTCCAAGTGTTTCAAGGACAAGAGGATCAATCAGAACCCCATCTGGTTGGGCAAAGGTACCCACCATATTCTTAGCAAATGGAGTGTTAACGCCTGTCTTTCCACCGATAGAAGAATCCACCTGGGCTGTCAAGCTAGTCGGTATCTGAACAAAATGAATACCCCGCATATAGGTAGAGGCTACAAAACCAGCCAGGTCCCCAACGACACCGCCACCAAGAGCCACTATTCCATCGCTACGAGTCAACCCCTGCTTAACTAGAAATTCATAGACTTTCTGAACAGTGGTTAAATTCTTTCTTTCTTCGCCTTCTAAAAAATCAAAAACAGCTACCTGAAAACCAGCATCTTCTAGGCTGAGCTTGACCTTCTCTGCATAAAGAGAAGCTACATGGTTGTCTGTCACAATCACTACCTTTTGTGGTTGCCAGAGTTCTCGCAACCATTGACCAGCCTGAGCCAGACAGCCTTTTTCAATCTGAATATCATAAGGATGATGAGGAATATCGATTCTGATTTTCATAGGAGAATCTCCCTTTCTTTATTGGTATTTTTCTGTTAAGGACTGCCAAATTTCTTCTGTTGGCATTTCCTTTCCTGTCCACAGTTGAAAAGCTTCTGCAGCTTGATAGAGCAACATTCCCAGACCATTGACAACTGGATTCCCCTGGCTTCTAGCCCATTTCAAAAATGGTGTTTCAAAGGGTTGGTAAATGATATCTGCTACTAAAAGAGTTTCTGATAGGACAATGTTTTCAGGAACTGGAGATGATTGACTATCCATCCCTACACTGGTCGCATTGACAAGTAAATCCGACTCAGCAATCCTTGCTTGCAGTTCAGAAACATCTTCTAAAGCATACAAGTCCACTTTAAAGCCTGTCTGCTCCTGTAACTTGTTCAGGTAAGGTCTTGTTTTTTCCATAGAAATGGAACGAACAAAGACCGAAATCTGACTGACGCCGTCCAAAATAGCTTGTGCCAAGATTGATTTAGCCGCACCACCTGCTCCCAGCAGGGTCATCTTTTTACCTGAAATTGTAAAAGAAGGCAAGCTCTTAAAAAATCCCTTGCCATCTGTATTATATCCAATTAAATTGCCATTCTCATTGACAACCGTATTGACCGCACCAATCAAGCGCGCTTCGTCACTCAGCTCATCCAAATAAGGAATCACCTGCTCCTTATAGGGCATGGACAGGTTTATGCCAAACATCTGGTAGCGACGAATATTGGCCACTGTTTCTGCCAAATCACCCGCTTCAATCTCCCAAGCCACGTAAGCACCATTGGTAGCTGTCGCCTCAAAGGCACTATTGTGAATAAAGGGGGAAATAGAATGCTTAATAGGATTGGCAACAACGGCAGCTAAACGTGTATAGCCATCAAGCTTCATCCAAAATCTCCCGAATTTTTTTCATGTTAGCTAAGGAAATCTGACCTGGGGCACTTGCCTCATCTAGACTAGCAAAAGACCAGCTAGAACCTGTCACATCCGCAGTGATACGAGAGACCTTGCCCACCTTGCCCATAGAAATGGTCACATATTCCTGCTCAGGATTGAGGATTTTAAAGCCTCGTGTATAGTTCATCAAGTCTAGCACATCCTGCTCCGTGTGAGCCATCACCGCAACCTTAACAAGTTTTGGATTTAGGCTCGTCAACTCTGACAAGATTTCCATCATGTTTTCAGGTGTTTCTTGGAAATTATGGTAACTCAAAACGAGATTTGGGAAGTCCAGCATTTCCTCAAAAACATCCTTGTAGCTGTAATACTCAAAATCAATATAGTCTGGTTGATAGAGTTGCGCCACTTCCTTGATTAGATGGATATATTCTTCTGGAGAAAGGTCGATTTCTCCCCCTTCAGAGCGAGTTCGCAATGTGAAAACCAACTCACGGCCTGCGAATTTTTCAAAAATCGCTGGAGCTACCTGCAAAATCGCTTCTTTAGGTAGATAGTCGGCACGCCATTCAATGATGTCGGCATCCAGGTACCTCGTGGCATCCAGAGCCTGGGCCTCCTCTAAACTTCTTGGCATTACTGAAACGATTAATTTCATTTACTAACCTTCATACTAATCACCTTGAGGTAATTACTACTTTCATCTTTTTTATTATAGGCGAAATCTGCTGGAAGACTGTATTTGTTTAAAATATGGTAACTTCTTCCTGCAAAGCCTTTATCAATTTGTTCTGTAAATTTCTGGCGGGAAACATTGGCAGCATTGGTACTAGCAATGATAATCCCTCCCGGATTTAAAATCTCAAGACTCTGGGAAATCAACTTGTGATAATCCTTGGCCACAGAGAACGTTTGTTTTTTGTTCCGAGCAAAGCTAGGCGGATCTAGGACAATCACATCATAGGTCAAGTCTTTTCGTTTGGCATACTTGAAATACTCAAAAACATCCATGACTATAAAACGATGGTCGTCTATATTGATTCCATTTGCCTGAAAATGCGCTTGAGACAATTCTCGTGAACGTTTAGCTAGGTCAACCGAAGTAGTCTGGCTTGCTCCTCCCATGGCCGCAGCTACTGAAAAGGCTGCTGTGTAGGAAAACATATTGAGCAAGGATTTACCCATAGCCAATCCATCAACTAGACTACCACGAACCTCGTGCTGGTCTAGGAAAATCCCTGTCATCAAGCCATCGTTCATAAAGACTTGATATAGAACACCATTTTCCAGAACAGTGAAAAAGTCAGGTGCTTCTTGACCATAAACATGGGCAGATTCATAGTCCAAACCCTTAAAGCGTATCTTCTCATAGGCCCCTAACACCTCAGGAAAAACCTGTCTAAAAGCTTCTGAGATAACCTTGCGAATCTGATAAACATAAGAGTTATACCAAGAAAAGACAGCATAGTCGCCATAAAGGTCCACTGTCAGACCACCAAAGCCATCTCCCTCTTGGTTGAAGAGACGAAAGGCAGTTGTCAAATCATCTTGAAAGTAGGCACTTCTCTTTTCTTTAGCTTGTCTAAACAGTGCTTCAAAGAAAGCTTGATTGAAGGTCACCTTGTCTGTGCTAACAAACCAGCCCAAGCCCTTGTTTTGCTGAGAAAGGTAGGCAGTACCAAGAAAGTTTCCATCTTGACTATGAACTTCTACTTCCTGATCCTTGAGATGAACATCTGCAAGATCACTGGCTTCTAGTAAAACTAGTCCCTTTGAAAGCTTTTTTTCAACCCTTTTGCTGACTCTTATTTTATTCATAGTCCCTATTATAGCAAATTTTGTGACAATTCTCAAAAAAGAAACTACCCTTGCTTTTTTACTCTAGTTTTAAAAAATGGTATACTAATACTAATAAAAACTTAGGAAGTAATTGTGTGAGAGTTACAATAAAAAATGCTCTTCCAAGAACGGAGGAGCATTTCTTTTTATAAAATTTATCAAGCAAGCGACCAACTAGCTCATCTTTTTTCTATTTCTGCCAATATGCGTGACAGGTAGTAATGATAGCCAAAAATAGCAAGAGCAAGCAAGAGGATAAGAACTCCTACTCCCAAGCTGATGGCAAGGATAGGGGCGAGAGACTGAACCAAGAATATGCTCCCTATTACAAGGGCCATTAAGATTGCACTATAAATTAAGAGTAAAATTATTGCTACTATACGATTTGAACGGTTCACCAGGTCCGTAATGTTACTCCAATTGGTTGACAAATTTTTAACGTCCTTAAAGTAATGGTGGCAAGAAAGGATGACACTGGCAAGGGTCCAGACTACAAGAAGGTAAATCATCGAAAGGATGGGCAAGCCTAAATATAGAGAAAGACCAAGTAAAGTCAGAACTGGTAAAAAGGACTGGACAGCAAATATAATCCAAAATTTCACTTTCACATAACGAGCAAAATCAAAGGGTAAACTCTTCAGAAAATCAACATTTTCCCTCTCCAAGGACAAGGCAATTGAAGGCAGACTGGTGATATTGTTATTAACAACTGCTATAAAGAGAGCTATAAAAAACAAGGGTAACCAGTATGGAGGATGAATGTCTGGAACTATCTGAGAATCTCGGATTTTGGAAATCATACCAAGCATCATGAGATAAGGAAGGAAAGCACTTGTAAAAAGCACTGTAACCACGCCAGTTCCCTGTCCCAAGAGGGAGAGGTTGTAGCGCAAAACCATGCGGAAAAAGCCCTTTTTAGTAGTTGAAATCCTCTCCTTGCTGAGACGTTCTTTCTTGACCTTCTCCTCACTGTTAAGCAGAATCACGTCATAAAAACGAGGAAAAACCTTCTTTTTGCTCAAGTAAAGCAAGAAGAGAGTTAGTCCTATCCAAGCTAACAGACCCAGTATGGCTTCTGTCGAAAAAGGCTCCACTGCTATTTTGTAAAAGAGATGAAGAGGATAAAGGAGAAATGGAATGTCTCTAACTTTGTCAACAATACGTCCAGAAGTCGACTGTAGAAAGAAGACAAATATTAAAGGTATGAGAACTCCTATCCCAATCATCACATTGGCAAAAATAGACTGATACTTTCTGAAGACCGTAGTCTGAGCCAAGAAATGTACTGCCACTACCATCACTAAAGTGACAGAGACAAATAATAAGGCCAAGGACAGCAGCATCAAAGGAAAACCCAGCCAAAGAGAAGGAGCTAGCCTAATGTAGAGAGCTAGAAAATAAGCTAGGATTGGTACAATTCCAGCTAGAGCTGGCAAGAGGACAGACAGTCCTTTAGCAATTATAATCTCTGATTCTTTAAAAGCATAGGGCCTATAAGATGCCAAGTCCTTACTCTCATAAAAGACATTGTAAAATGCAGTGAAAGAAGTTGAAAAGGCAAGCACTAGAAAAATAGCAACCATGAAACTAAAATGAACAGGACTTTCCTCAAAAGGAAAACGAAAGGCTATATTACTAAAAAAGATAAGTAATAAAAGACTGGAAAAAATGTAAGAACTTAGGACTCTAGCGGAAACATTTACTTTTTTTCCAGGATTCTTAGCTTGCTTCTTTCGTAGGTTAGCCAGATTAGCTTCTTGAGATGAATAGAGGATATTGATATCAACTAATTTTTTAATGACCTTGAGACGCATCTGAAACCTCCTCTTTTCTACCAGCAAGGCTAAGATAGATACTTTCTAAAGACTGGTCTGGATGGTCTTTTCTCAAGTCCTCTACGCTACCACAATAAATCAAATGTCCCTTTTTCAAAATGGCAATCCGATCACAGACTTGCTCGGCTACCTCTAGGACATGAGTTGAAAACAAGACCGTCTTGCCTTTTTGCGCATGCTCCTTCATCATTTGCTTCAAATCAAAGGCAGCCTGGGGATCCAAACCAGTCAAGGGTTCGTCCAAGACCCAAATATCAGGATCAGACAAGAGTGCCCCGATGACAAAGACTTTCTGACGCATTCCGTGAGAAAGGGTTTCAATAACCTGATAGCGGTTTTCAGCAAAATCAAAAACGTTCAATAGCCTAGCTAGACTAGTCTCCAAGTCAGAGCTAGTCAGATCATAGGATGAAGCAATCAATTCCCAAAATTCATTGGCTGTTAAGCGTAAAAATAAGTCAGGCGAGTCTGCTACGTAGCCAATTTTTCGTTTAATAGCTAAACGATTTTCCGATAACTCCTGACTGTCTACCAAAATACGACCACTGCTGGGCGAAATGATACTGACTAAGGATTTTATGGTAGTCGATTTCCCAGCACCATTATGGCCAATCAAGCCCATAATCTCTCCATTTTCAATCTGCAAATTGAGATTGCTCAAGGCCTCTTTATCACCATACAACTTACTAACATTTTGAAATTCAATCATGAGAAATCTCCTCTCTTTATCTATGTAATTTACTATAATTATAGCGCTTTCATTTTAAAAATCAACATTTTATATAAAATAGTCAAAAACTTATTATTCAGTTTTACGCAAACGTTTGAGCTAACCGATACTTTATGATAGAATAAAGAACAAGATTGACAAGTAAGAGGAAACATCATGCAAAATCAAACACTCATGCAATACTTTGAATGGTATCTGCCCCACGACGGCCAGCACTGGAAGCGTCTAGCTGAAGATGCTCCACACCTAGCTGATCTCGGTATCAGCCACGTCTGGATGCCACCAGCTTTCAAGGCTACCAATGAAAAAGATGTCGGCTATGGGGTCTATGACTTATTTGACCTAGGAGAGTTTAACCAAAAAGGGACTGTCCGCACCAAGTATGGTTTTAAAGAAGACTATCTTCAAGCCATTCAAGCTCTAAAAGCACAGGGAATTCAACCTATGGCAGATGTGGTGCTCAATCACAAGGCTGCTGCAGATCACATGGAAGCCTTTCAGGTTATTGAAGTGGATCCTGTAGACCGTACAGTTGAACTTGGGGAACCCTTCACCATCAATGGCTGGACTAGCTTTACCTTCGATGGTCGCCAAGATACCTACAATGACTTCCACTGGCACTGGTACCACTTCACCGGTACAGACTATGATGCCAAACGCCGCAAGTCTGGCATTTATCTGATCCAAGGAGACAACAAGGGTTGGGCAAATGAGGAATTGGTCGATAACGAAAATGGTAACTACGACTACCTCATGTATGCCGACCTAGACTTTAAACATCCTGAAGTCATCCAAAATATCTATGACTGGGCTGACTGGTTCATGGAAACGACTGGTGTAGCTGGTTTCCGCTTGGATGCCGTTAAACACATTGACTCTTTCTTCATGCGTAATTTTATCCGTGATATGAAGGAAAAATACGGTGAGGATTTCTATGTTTTTGGTGAATTTTGGAATCCTGACAAGGAAGCCAATCTAGACTATCTTGAAAAAACGGAAGAACGCTTTGACCTTGTCGATGTTCGTCTCCACCAGAATCTCTTTGAAGCCAGTCAAGCTGGCGCAAACTATGACCTTCGTGGTATTTTCACAGATAGCTTGGTTGAACTCAAACCTGACAAGGCTGTGACTTTTGTCGACAACCACGATACCCAACGTGGTCAGGCTCTTGAGTCTACTGTTGAAGAATGGTTCAAACCAGCAGCCTATGCCCTCATTCTATTACGCCAAGACGGCCTTCCATGTGTCTTTTACGGAGACTACTATGGGATTTCAGGTCAGTATGCTCAACAAGATTTCAAAGAAGTCCTTGACCGCCTCCTAACCATCCGAAAAGATTTGGCTTATGGAGAACAAAATGACTACTTTGATGATCCAAACTGTATTGGTTGGGTACGCTCAGGTGCTGAAAATCAATCCCCAATCGCAGTCTTGATTTCAAATGATCAAGAAAACAGCAAGTCAATGTTTGTCGGCCAAGAATGGGCTAACCAAACCTTTGTAGATTTACTTGAAAACCACCTAGGTCAAATTACAATTGATGAGGAAGGTTATGGACAATTCCCAGTCTCAGCTGCTTCGGTAAGTGTCTGGGCAGCTAATACAATCTAATACTCTTCGAAAATCAAATTCAAACCGCGTCAACGTCGCCTTGCCGTACTCAAGTACAGCCTGCGGCTAGTTTCCTAGTTTGCTCTTTGATTTTCATTGAGTATAATAGCAAATAATAACCAAGCCAGGTCCAAACGGATTTGGCTTTTTTGTATTCACAAAAAGACCTACCCTACTGGATAGATCTTTACTTTCTTACAATTTACCTGCTACTGCATCCAACAATTCTTGGATCTTAGCTTGGTTGCTTCCTCCTGCCATGGCCATGTCTGGTTTACCACCACCACGTCCATCGACGATTGGTGCCAATTCTTTGACAAGGTTTCCTGCATGAAGGTCTTTTGTCTTGCTTGCTACAAGGACATTGACTTTGTCACCGATAGCGGCAACTAGGACAAGAAGATCAGAGTAGTCTTTTTGTTTCCAGTTATCTGCAAAGGTACGAAGGGCACCTGCATCTGATACAGACACTTGACTAGCAATGTAACGGTGACCATTGACTTCCTTCACATCCTTGAAGATATCGCCTGCAGCTGCAGCTGCGGCTTTTTCTTTCAACTCAGCATTTTCTTTTTGCAATTGACGAAGTTGTTCTTGAAGTCCTTCTACCTTGTGAGGGACTTCTTTAAGTTGAGGTGCTTTCAAGGTTGCTGCGACAGCTTTAAGAGCGTCTTCTTGTTCACGGTAGGCTTCAAAGGCTTCCTTACCAGTCACTGCCAAGATACGGCGAGTTCCTGAACCGATACCTTCTTCTTTGACAATCTTGAAGAGGCCAATTTCAGAAGTGTTGCCAACGTGGGTACCACCACAAAGCTCGATAGAGTAGTCACCGATAGTAACAACACGGACTTCCTTGCCGTATTTCTCACCAAAGAGAGCCATAGCTCCCATTTCTTTAGCAGTGTCAATATCCGTTTCAACTGTCTTCACTTCAAGAGCTTCCCAGATTTTCTCGTTGACTTGCTGCTCAATCGCACGCAATTCTTCAGCAGTTACAGCTTGGAAGTGGGTAAAGTCAAAGCGAAGGAATTCAACTTCATTAAGAGATCCTGCCTGAGTTGCATGGCTTCCAAGGATATTGTGAAGGGCAGCGTGAAGCAAGTGAGTCGCAGTGTGGTTTTTCATGACACGGTGACGACGATTTGTATCAATTGCCAAGGTATATTCTTGGTTCAAGGCAAGCGGTGCAAGAACTTCAACCGTGTGAAGTGCTTGTCCGTTTGGTGCTTTTTGAACATTGGTCACAGTAGCTACAACCTTGTCTGACCCATCCAAAATTTGTCCATGGTCAGCGACCTGTCCACCCATTTCAGCATAGAATGGAGTCTCTGCAAAGATAAGTGAGGCAGTTCCTTCTGACACAGCTTCTACTCCTGCATTGTCAGCCACGATAGCCACCAATTTAGAAGATAATTGGCTAGCATTGTAGTTGAAGACACTTTCTACAGTGATGTTTTGAAGGGTTTCATTTTGCATACCCATTGAACCACCTTTAACAGCTGACGCACGCGCGCGTTCTTGCTGTTCTTTCATGGCTGCTTCAAATCCTTCACGGTCAACAGTCATCCCAGCTTCTTCAGCGATTTCTTCAGTCAATTCAACTGGGAATCCATAAGTGTCGTAAAGTTTAAATACATCTGAACCAGCGATAACAGATTGACCTTTTTCTTTCAAGTCTGCTACGATGCCTTGGGCAAAGTGTTGACCTGAGTGAAGAGTACGAGCAAATGACTCTTCTTCGCTCTTAACGATTTTCTCGATAAAGTCACGTTTTTCAAGCACTTCTGGGTAGTAGCTTTCCATGATTTTTCCAACAGTTGGAACGAGTTTGTAAAGGAAAGGTTCGTTGATTCCCAATTTTTGACCGTGCATAGAAGCACGACGGAGAAGACGACGAAGAACATAACCACGACCTTCATTTCCTGGAAGGGCACCATCACCGATGGCAAATGAAAGAGAACGGATGTGGTCAGCGATGACCTTGAAGCTCATGTTGTCGCCATCTTGGTCATAAACCTTACCAGACAATTTCTCAACTTCACGGATAATCGGCATGAAGAGGTCAGTTTCAAAGTTTGTCTTAGCCCCTTGGATAACCGCCACCAAACGCTCCAAACCAGCGCCCGTATCAATGTTCTTGTGTGGCAATTCCTTGTATTCGCTACGAGGAACAGCAGGGTCTGCATTAAATTGTGACAAAACGATGTTCCAGATTTCAATGTAACGGTCGTTTTCAATATCTTCTGCAAGCAGCCGAAGACCGATATTTTCAGGGTCAAAGGCTTCTCCACGGTCAAAGAAGATTTCTGTATCAGGTCCAGAAGGTCCCGCACCGATTTCCCAGAAGTTGTCCTCAATTGGAATCAAATGACTTGGATCCACTCCCACTTCAATCCAGCGGTTGTAAGAATCTTTATCATCTGGATAGTAAGTCATGTACAGTTTTTCAGCTGGGAAGTCAAACCATTCAGGGCTTGTCAAAAGCTCATAAGCCCAAGTAATAGCTTCGTCACGGAAGTAATCACCGATAGAGAAGTTCCCCAACATTTCAAACATGGTATGGTGACGTGCAGTCTTCCCTACGTTTTCGATGTCGTTAGTACGGATCGCCTTTTGCGCATTGGTAATACGTGGATTTTCAGGGATGATTGTCCCGTCAAAGTATTTCTTAAGGGTTGCTACCCCAGAATTAATCCACAAAAGAGTTGGGTCGTTTACAGGAACCAAGCTCACTGATGGTTCTACAGAGTGACCTTTGGTCGCCCAGAAATCAAGCCACATTTGGCGGACTTGTGCACTAGATAGTTGTTTCATATTGTCTCCTTATTACTTGTTTAATTTGATTGGCTTTCCAGCATTTCCACATAGTCAATTGCGACACAGAGGGAAATGACTAGGTCTGCATAAGCGTCCTCAAGGACTGTTACGTTATAGGTAGAGGTCAGATGAAAGAGTTCTTTCCTGATTTCCGCAATCAACTGATTGCGATCATCCAGTAGTTTGAAATTCAAATCCCAGATATTGCCCTCGATACGAAGCCCCAGATTATCAAACTCATACTTATCTCGCCAGAAGGTCAACTTCTTACGAATGACAAAACTCGATCCGTCCTGAAGCTGAATCTCAAAACGAGGAAGTAGAGTCCAAATCTCCTTACTAATCTCACTGACTTGGTTACCAAATGCATCATAGATAGTAAAGGTTTTGGGAATTTTAAAAAATGATCCCTCTACCTGATAGGCGATTTCTCCCCTGTCATCCTTGATAGCGAAGCGTTCGCCTCCAAGACGAAACTTTTGTTTGACAAGAAATGTTTTCATCAACACCTCCAAAAACCAAAAGACAAGCTCATATCACGAAGGGCGAAAAACCGCGGTACCACCTTCATTCAATGAACTTGTCATTCTCTTATTCTTATGCAATTGTTAAATTGAGTAGCATGACTTCCTAGCTTAGATGGCTCGCAGCACCGCCATTTCTCTGGACTAAGATAATTGAAAATCAATTCTCAACTTTCTTATTATAACGTTTTTTTAAGCTTGCGTCAACTGGAAATAATCTCCATTGAATCAGACAAATTCCCTACATCTCAGATTACTTTTTCAGAATATATTTTTTCTTACTGCTATCACTCTTTTTATCCCAACTTTTATTCCAAAGTTTTGAATTGTTAAAGATAGCTACGAAAATATTTGCAAATATAAAGAACCCTATCACCAAATGTATGGAATCAGTTGTTAGGTATTGTCGATCCAAGCCATCCTTTAAATGGAATAGTATAATTGTTTCGTCAACAATCAAAAAGGTTGGCCAATAACTTTTTTTGAAAAAAGTAGATATCTTCATTTTTTGTTACCGCTTTCTGTAAGGTTAAACTTAGTATACTACTGGGAAAGAAAATAAGCAACTATCATAGAAAAAGATACCGTTACGAAAATTGCCTTCTATTTTAAAAACACCCCACGGTATGAACCATGAAGTGTTATAAATGCTGTATTGTATCTGGTTCTTAACGTTTTGAGAACTGGCTATCTTTACGATCTTTCTTAAGACCTAGTTTGATAGATAAGGGTTTTACTTCATTTCAAAATCCCTCTATAAAAGAAATTCGAGAAATTCTATACTTAAGAATTGTACTATATTTGATTGGAGAGGGAAAATATATATTCTATAATTCATTAGCCACTTTTAAATAATAATTACCGTTTCTCACTATATTATTTAATAAGGTAAATATAGTCTAATTTTTGAAATCCAATTTTTGACAATTTGAAATAATTTCTTCCCAATTATTTGCTGATTTAATGATTTTACATATTTCTGTGTATTTAAGTTTTGTTTTAAATTCACTAAGGGTAATATTTGAATTTTGTCTCATTGTGTCCCAATACTTATCAGCTCCAAGTAAGCCTTTCTTTATCCCTTTTTTATGAAATAATTCATCTTCAGCTTTAACTATATAATTATAAGCATCTTTTAAAACCGATTCTGGTATTTGTACAATCTCTGCAATCCACAACATCAACTGAGGACATCGAATTCTACCTAATTCGCAGTCTTTAAAGCACTCCTTGTCTTTCATCTTGCTAAATTTATATTCAAAATACGCTTCTGCGAGATGAAATTTTTGTGATGGATTAGGTACATTTCCATGTTTAAAATATCCTTCAGCATTTTGACCATATCCCATAAATGATAATTTATCCGCTAAAAATTCACATTCATTAACATCACTGAAATTAATGAGAGAATCTGGAATATTATTAAAATTTTTATTGATTATTGTTTGAAAATCTTTTTGTTTCATTTTTTCTCCATCCTTATCCTGTATCGTTTTCTATATTGTCAATACATCTTATCTTTTCTGTTTCTTCATTATCTCATCAAAAATAATACCACTCAGCCATTCACTGAAATCAGAATTATTTGTCCATTCCCCAAATAATTGCATATTATCCCACATGATTATTCGAAAGACATCACTTAATGCTGTTTCATACTCCCGTTTAATATTTTCTAAATCTGAATTTTTTAAAGCATTTCTAAACTTTTCATTTTTCATAACCATATCTGGTAATTCTTTAATTTGACGAGCGACATTGTCCTTATCTTTCCATTTAATATTACCATAGACATCATTAAAAGTCGTAATGATATTTTCAAGTGAATCTAGTTCTAATCGTCCTTTTCTTCCTGTACCGATACCTAATCCTTCAACAGTTCCATCTTCATCCTCTAAAATGATCGCCATCGTTGTTTTCTTTTCCAGACGGTAGCTTTCCAAGTCAATAGAATCCAAGATCCCCTGTGAAAAATCCTTACCTTTAGGTGTTGGCAGCCGATGAATTAACTGCTCAAAAAAAATAACTTTCTTTTCCCATTCCACTTGACCAATAGAAAGAATAGAAGCTATAAAATTGTAGGTTCTAATGAACGATTTAACTCCACTCTTGAACGCTACTTGCTCTTCCTCAGTTAATGCAACATATCGTTCAACAACACTATCAATGATATAATCAATCTTACTTCTTGAACTATTTTCTAAGAAAAGTTCCACTACTGTATCTACTTCATCCTCTTCATAAACATACATTCCATCAAGTATACCTAACAGATTATTAAGTTTGTTTGGATCTGTTTCTTCTTCCAATTTTGTTTCACGATAATAAGGTTGGAAGGCTTCTTGAATATGTTCTGGTTTGTTTGCAAAGTCGATCACACATGTGTCAATTTTATATTTAGCACTTCTATTCAGACGAGATAATGTTTGAACAGCCTTTACATCATTTAACACCTTGTCAACATACATAGTATGAAGAAGTGGCTCATCATATCCTGTTTGATATTTATCCGCAACAATCAAGAATTTATACTTATCTTCTTTGAATCGTTCTGGTGTTTCTTTATCTGAAAATCCATTCAGGCTTGTTTCTGTAACGACCTTACCTTTGTACTCTTTTTCTCCTGAAAAAGCAATTACTGCCTCAAAACCAGTGTTTGAACGTTTCAATATATCGCTAATAATATTATAGTACTCAATAGCACGAAGAATACTCTGCGTTATAATCATCGCTTTTGCTTTTCCATTTATTTTTGAAGCGATCGAAGTCAAAAAATGATTAACCATTACTTCCGCTTTTTCTCGAATTGGAAACTCTTGCCCCTCAACATAGTTTCTGATTTTATATTGAGATTTCTTTTTATCAAAATCAGGATTGCTTTCTATAGTTTTATAGACCTTATAATAGTTTTCATAATGCGTATAGTTCTTTAAAACATCTAAGATAAAACCTTCTTCAATCGCTTGTTTCATAGAGTAGAGGTCAAAGACACTGCCAAACATTTCAATTGTTTTAGCTTTTGGAGTTGCTGTAAAGGCAAAGAAGCTAGCATTCTCAGGCATTTTTCTTGCTTCAATGAGTTCATTCAAATGATCCTCCATATCTTTATCATCTGTCGAACGGCCTCCTGAGACTGCCATATTGAGAGAAGCAGCAGCTTTACCACTTTGAGAAGAATGAGCTTCATCAATGATAATCGCAAAGTTTCTTCCTTGTAAGTCTGTTCCAATCTTCTCTAGGAGATAAGGAAACTTTTGTACAGTAGTAATAATGATTTTTTTACCATCCGTCAATAAGTTTTTCAAATCTGTCGATGAATTAGCATGACCAACAATACTCTTCTCATCAATAAACTTACGAATATTCGCTTCAATTTGCTTATCCAAATTCAATCGGTCTGTCACAACAATCACAGAATCAAAAGCCTTCTTATCATTGTAGCTCACTTCTACAAGACGATAAGCAAGCCATGTGATGGAATTACTCTTTCCACTGCCAGCACTATGTTGAATCAAATAACGGTTCCCAACACCATGCTCTTTTACATCCTCTACCAAACGAGTTACTGCCCGATACTGATGATAACGTGGAAAAATCAATGCCTCAGTATGTTTAACTTTATCCACTGAAATATAAGCGAAATCACGAATCAGACTGGTCAATGTCTCTTTCTTCAAGAACTCTTTCCAAAGATAGTCTGTCATAGTCCCTGATAGATTGATAGGATTCCCAGAGCCTCCAGTTTCTGTTCCCTTATTAAAAGGCATGAAACGAGTATTTTTGCCATCTATCCTAGTCGTAAAGCTGATGAAATTCTCATCAACTGCAAAATGAGCCATACATCGTTTAAAGGTAAATAATGTTTCCTTAGCATCACGGTCATTCTTGTATTGTTCTTCAGCGTCTTTATATGTCCACCCTGAGCTAGAGGCACGACTCTTAAGCTCCATTGTCATAATCGGCAAACCATTGATCATAATCGCTAAATCCAACTCCAACCCTCGATTCCTGTCAGAATAAGTCAGTTGGTTAGTAACGGCAAAAATATTAGTCTTAAACTCTTCGTATGAGCTTGGTCTCTTAGGATCTAACGCATGGTAAAAGATAATCGTCCTAGATGAAGGGTAACACTTAATTCCATTTTTAAGGACAGATACAATTCCTTCCTTACGAATTTTATGATCGAGTTGCTTGAAAAACTTATCCTTACCTACTGCTGTATCAAGAGATAAAATCTCATACTCACTTGGTTGTGATTTCTGAATAAATTCTAACAGCCTCACTTCATCAAAAGCATACTGCCGATTATAAGACGCCTTCATCTCACTAGGATGAATATAAATATAGCTGTTCTCTTCCACTAGATAATCAATGATATTGGTTTCTAACTCTTCTTCCATTTTTGTATCCCGTATTCCCATAAAAGGCACCTCCTATTCTTCTATTTCTTCTTCATCTGTTGAGATATCAACGTCTACTTTTTCGTAAGATGGAATGACAACGCTACGAACATCTATCTTACCGATCACCACTTCTGAAATGAGAGAGTATTTGAAACTATTCAATTCTCCGATAATTGAATTACAGATATCAATGTTTCTTTTAACTTTGCTTAACTTTTTTTCAATTCTCTCTACAATTTTCTTTTGTTCATTTAATGACACTACCGGAATTTTAATAGATTTTAAATCATTACTTTTAAATCTATATACTTTTATACCAGTTGATGCTTTTTTAAGTAACAAGGCATCCTTTTTTAAGCAATAGAACAAATACTTGGGGTCAATCCCTTCTTTAGGTTTTATAAGTAATTGCTCCCCACCAATTAGACCTTTTTCATCTCTATCATAGAATGCAAAATGCCCTAAATCTTCAATAGTTTCGGACGTATAAACTGCAATAATATCGTTTCTATCAACTATTTGAGACGATTTATAAAATTCATCATTTACGTAAAAATTATAATTGTTATCTATAGTGTCAACTTTATACACCTTCCCATACTGTAATGCTACATATGTGCCCTTAGATAACAAATCATCTTTTGTAAAGGTTGAATTACCTCTAACTATATCTACATACTTCCTAATACTTTCTTCTTTCATATTTGAAGAGTTAAAAGAGATTATCTTTTCAAAAAGTCGATTAAGTTTTTCTATCTTTTCCTTCTCCACAGCAATCAATCGATCAATCTCATTGATTTTCCAGTTCAGATAGGTAGCAATTTGTTTCTGTTCTATTAGAGGAGGAAGGATCACTTTTTCATATTTTAACATCTGCATTGGCACTCGAAGCCTATGGTCTAAAATTCCCTTTCCCAGCACTCTAAAAGATTCATAGAATGGTTTAACTTGAAATAAATAGTTCAGATAGTCTATATTATGCTCACTTTCATTTATCAAGCGCAAAACATAATAAACCTGACTTAATACACCTTTATATTTTGACTTACCTAATGATCCAATCATCATGTTCATCGAATTAAGAACCATATCATTCGGATAGACAATCTTATAATTTTCAATATTTTCTGAAGCCTTATTACCAACACTGCCTTTTTCTGTATAAGGTATAACTCCTCTGTTCTTTATAACAGACAAAATAAACTTAATGTCTCCTTTTTGATTTTTTTCTTTTCTCTCTTCAAAAACATGGGAAATAGGACTGACTTCCCAATGCTCTGGTACTTCCTCCAGCCAGGGCAGGTCAACTTTCTTGTACCGTTCGTACTTATTCATACAACCCCTCCAAAATGCTTGCCATCATGCCATCTGATTGTTTTTCTAACTCTTTGATTCGAGCAACAATGGTTTCGACGCTTTCTAATTGTTTTGGCTTGTAGAAGTACTTGGTGAAGTTTATCTCATAACCAATTTGTGTCTTTTCTTTATTGACAAAGGCATCTGGATGATAAGGTAGTACTTCTTGGGCGATAAAGGCATTGATACCACCTTTATAAGTCATCGGTATGTTTTCTGTATCAGTTAAATTTGTATCAATGATGACATTACCTTTACTATCTGTTTGCAACTCCGCATTTTCATCTTTAACAATGATATTATCTAACATCCCTATTGATAATGCTTTTGCAAAGTTTGCACCTTTGATATTATAGGCTTTAAGGGCTTTATTAAAGTTCTTCACAAATGTTGAAAAGTCAAGGTAGAGTTCCTCTTGCCCAAAAGATTGTAATACAGCCAAGTAGGCTTTGATGTTCTCAGTTTTTTTGAGTTCTGAAAGAGCAGCTTTCGTGTCTTTAAGTCCACTATTGGATAATTTAGCTTTATCAAGGTTTCCTTCTAAGGCACCGACGGCAATTAATGTCGCTTCTAATTGTTGAAGATTAGTTTGATTGCAAAGAATAGCTTGTCTAAGTGGGCGTTCCACTGTCACCTTATAGTAACCAAAGTCTTCGTTATTGAATATTTTTGAATACTCGCTTTCTTGAAAATTGAGGTATTCATCAAGAATGAACTGACGATTCTCTTCTGAGAGTTCACAGTTTTTCTTACCAAGGTTCTTCCGTAAGGAAGTCTTAATACTGCTGGCATCGATTAATTGGATTTTTCCTTTACGCTTTTCTTCTTTACGATTGCTGAGAATCCAGATATGCGTTGTAATTGGTGTGTTAT
Organism: Streptococcus sp. 27098_8_86; assembly: GCF_041432595.1. Classification (GTDB taxonomy): domain Bacteria; phylum Bacillota; class Bacilli; order Lactobacillales; family Streptococcaceae; genus Streptococcus; species Streptococcus pneumoniae_F. Next base: position 113,713 of record NZ_JAPVZW010000006.1, on the reverse strand, counting down.
AGAATATGTTCTCTGGTAACTGAATAATAGCTTCGATAAGATCTTCTTCAATCATATAGCGACGAGCATTACTCGCCCCACTGCCTGCATCACCTGTAAAAAGGGCTGAACCGTTATGTACTTCGAGAATGCGAGATCCTAACGCTGTCTCTTTCATCTTAGCGATATTATTCAATAAGAATAGCAACTGTCCATCACTGACATCTGGAAGCATACGGAAGTCTGCTTGTTCTTTGTAAGATTTGACAAAACGTGAATCCATCACACTTTTTTTAGATTTATCGTCTGTTCCTCCACCCAAGATAGTGAGATCTGTTTTCCAGTTCTTCCCATAAGGTGGATTGGATAGCATAAAGTCAAAATGCTCACCCGAAGTTTGGTCGTAAGATAGGGTTGAGCCATAGAAAACTTTATTTGCATTGGTGTCCCCACCCTTGATCAGCAAGTCGGCTTTAGAGATGGCATAAGTTTCTGGATTGACCTCTTGTCCGAACATGTGAATCGATAGAGACTTGCCTGTTTCTTGAGCAAAAGTCTGAAGTTTTTCCTCTGCTACTGTAGCCATTCCAAGTGTTCCACAGGCTCCATCATAGATAGAATATGTCCCATCTTTCAACTTATCAAGAATCGGTACAACAGCGATGTCAGCCATCAATTCAATAACATCACGAGGAGTAAAGTGCTCCCCAGCTTCTTCGTTATTTTCCTCATTAAACTTACGAATCAACTCTTCAAAAAGTGTTCCCATAGCATGGTTATCTAACCCTTTTTTTATCACTTCACCTTGCGAATTCAACTCATCATAAGGACTAAGATTTAACTCTGATGATGTAAATTTTTCAATGACAGAACCTAGGATGCCTGCTTCTGTCATCTTAGTTAGCTGATTATTGAAGTCAAACTTTTGTAAGATTTCCTTTACGTTTTCTGAGAACCCATTCAAATATTCCTCAAAATTTTTCTTAAGATTTTGACGGTTTGTTTCGTGTTTTAAATCTTTCAGCTGAAATTGTGATGTATTGTAGAATGGCAAGTTCACAGCTGTTGCCAATGTTTTTTCAACATCCCACCCTTCTTGTTCTGCTGTCTCTTTAACTTTCATAATATTCGCTTTTTCTTTTTCGATAATAGTATCAAAACGGCGAATAACAGTCATGGGAAGAATAACATCACGGTATTTCCCTCGAACGTAGACATCTCGCAAACAATCATCTGCAACAGACCAGATGAAACTAACAAGTTTATTGTACTCCAATGCATTATATGAACTATCCATTTAATTATCCTCCAAATTAAATTTTTCAATCGTAATGATATCTCCAATATCACTGTCTAGTTCCCTACAAATTTTTCCAATAACTACTGGAGAAACAGCTTCCCCTTTTACCATTTTTGAAATAGTTGTTGGTGAGATTCTAGTTTTAGCCATTAGATACCTCCAAGAAACGCAAAAAGCCTACTGGATTTTCAGTAGGTTTCAGTCTATATTTTTTACATTTTTTTATTAGGTTATATATATATATATATGCATTTGCGTAGTCTGGCTCATTTTGAACTCCTTTAGAATTAAATTTTCAGAGATGCTATAAACAATTCTAATAACTCTCAGCCTAAAACTATTATACCATGATTTCTATTTTTTCAAAAAAACGAACCAGCTTGACTGATTCGTTTCTTACGTTTAGCCTCCTACTTCCGATACATTTTAAACTGTAGGAAGAGGTCGCTATATTTGCCTGTCCATTTATGGTCAAATTTCTCATAAACTTCTAGGTGTTTCATGGTTTCAGCATCTGGATAGAAGGATTTGTCTTCTTTTTTCTCCTCTGGGAGTAATTCCTTAGCTGGTAGGTTTGGTGTTGAATAGCCGACATACTCCGCATTTTTGAGAGCATTTTCAGGTTTCAACATAAAGTTTATAAAGGAATAGGCTGCATCTTGGTTTTTGACGGTTTTGGGAATGACCATATTGTCAAACCAAAGGTTGCTGGCTTCTGTCGGTACCACATAGCGTAGGTTTTCATTTTTTTCTAGCATTTGACTAGCTTCGCCAGAGAAGGTCACACCGATTGCAGCGTTGTTCTGAATCATATAGCCCTTCATCTCATCCGCCACAATAGCCTTGATATTTGGAGTGAGCTTGTAAAGCTTGTCCACTGTCTCTTCTAACTGCTGGGTATCCTTGGAGTTGAGGCTGTAGCCTAGCGAGTTGAGTCCTAATCCCAGTACCTCACGCGCCCCATCAAAAAGCATGATAGAGTTCTTATACTCTGGCTTCCAGAGGTCATCCCAATGCTCAGGCGCTTCCTCTACCATGGTTTCATTATAGACAATTCCCAGTGTTCCCCAGAAGTAAGGGATGGAGAATTTATTGCCTGGGTCAAAGGACTGGTTGAGGAATTCTGGTCCGATATTTTCAAGACCTTCAAGTTTTGAATAATCAAGCGGAACCAAGAGGTCTTCGTCCTTCATCTTGTTAATCATGTATTCACTAGGAATGGCAATATCGTAGGTTGTTCCACCCTGCTTGATTTTGGTATACATGGCTTCGTTGGAGTCAAAGGTCTCGTACTGGACTTGGATTCCCGTTTCTTCTGTGAATTGCTCCAAGAGTTCTGGATCGATGTAATCCCCCCAGTTGTAAATGACCAGTTTTTGACTATCTCGACTATTGATTTTACTATCTAGATGAGTCGCAATTCCCCACAAGACGAGGATAATGGCTACAATTCCTGCTAAAAATGAATAGAGTTTTTTCATGCTTGCTCCTCCTTCTCACGTGAGATAAAGTAATAACCAACAACTAGGATAATACTAAAGAGAAAGACGAGGGCAGACAGGGCATTGATTTCTAGAGAAATCCCCTTACGAGCACGAGAGTAAATCTCGACTGACAGGGTTGAAAAGCCATTTCCCGTTACGAAGAAGGTCACGGCAAAGTCATCTAGCGAATAGGTGAAGGCCATGAAGTAACCTGCAATGATAGACGGAGTCAGGTAAGGAAGCATGATTTCCTTGAACATCTGAAATTGACTGGCACCAAGGTCATAGGCCGCATGAATCATGTCACCGTTCATTTCCTTGAGTCGAGGCAAGACCATCAAGACCACGATAGGAATCGAGAAGGCCACATGACTAGATAGAACGGTCAAAAAGCCAAGTGAAAACTTGAGTTGGGTAAAGAGAATCAAGAAGCTGGCACCAATCATAACATCAGGCGCAACCATGAGGATATTATTGAGTGAAAGAAAGGCTTCTTGGTATTTCTTACGAGACTGGTAGATATAAATAGCTCCAAAAGTCCCGATAATGGTCGCAATCAAGGCTGACAGGAAGGCCAAGAAAAAGGTCTGGGTCACAATTAACATAAGGCGACCATCGCCAAACATAGTTTTAAAATGGCTCAGGCTGAAGCCTGTAAAGCTATTCATGTCGTTTCCTGCATTAAAGGCGTAACCAATCAAGTAAAAAATCGGCAGGTAGAGGACAAGAAAGACCAGTCCCAGATATAGATTGGCAAATTTTTTCATCGTTCTCTCCTTTCCTTGGTCACCCACATGGTGATGAACATGGTCAAGATGAGAATTACACCGATGGTTGAACCCATACCATAGTTGTCATTGGTTAGGAAATTCTGTTCAATAGCCGTTCCCAGCGTAATAACACGGTTCCCACCAATCAAACGGGTCAGCATGAAGAGACTCAAGCTGGGGATAAAGACCGACTGAACCCCACTTCTCACACCGTTCATCGATAGAGGAAAGATGACATGACGGAAGGTCTCCCACTTGGTCGCACCTAGGTCGTAGCTGGCATTGATGAGGTTGTTATCCATATCGTCCAAGACATTGAAAATCGGCAATATCATAAAGGGAAGCTCGATGTAGCTTGCGACAAAGATAAAGGAGAAATCGGTAAAGAGCAACTGTTGCGAACCAATTCCGATAAATTCCAAGAATTGGTTAATAGAACCATTTTGACCAAAAATCCCGATAAAGGCATAGGCTTTAAGGAGCAAATTAATCCAGGTTGGCAAAATAATCAGCATGAGCCAGAGTTGACGGTGCTTGAGACGGGTCAAAAAGAGGGCTGTTGGATAGCTGATAAGCAAGGTCACAAAGGTCACAATTCCTGCATAGAGTACAGAGTTGAAACTCATTTTTAGGTAGGTCAAGTTTTGTGACGCAAAGTAGGATTTGTAATTTTCTAAACTGAACTGGCCTTCGATGTTGAAAAAGGATTGACCGAAAATCAAGACCAAGGGTGCCAATACAAATAGTGCAATCCAGAGCATGTAGGGCACTACAAAGAGTTTAGAGCTTGTTTTCTTCATCTCTTTCCTCCTCGATTGCATTGATCAGACCTGCTTCTTGCTCTTCGATTTCCACGTATTCTTCGATACGAGCATCAAACTCTTCTTCGGTTTCGTTGAGACGCATGATATGGATGTCTTCTGGCTCAAAGTCCAGACCGATTTCCTCACCCACGATGGCCTTACGGGTTGAGTGGATCATCCATTCATTCCCAAGTTCGTCATAGGCGATAATTTCATAGTGCACCCCACGGAAGAGCTGGGTATCGACCTTAACTTGGAGCTTGCCTTCTTCAGGAAGGGTAATCCGCAAGTCCTCTGGACGAATCACGACTTCAACAGGCTCATTTGGCTTCATCCCCCCATCGACTGCTTCAAAGCGTTTGCCGTTAAACTCAACCAAGTAGTCCTCAATCATGGTTCCTGGCAAGATATTTGACTCACCGATAAAGGTCGCAACAAAGTGATTGATCGGCTCATCGTAGATATCCACAGGTGTTCCAGACTGGACAATCTCACCATCATTCATAACAAAAATCCAGTCACTCATGGCCAGCGCTTCTTCCTGATCGTGAGTGACAAAGACAAAGGTAATGCCCAATCGTTGTTGTAGTTCACGCAGTTCGTACTGCATATCTGTTCGTAATTTCAAGTCAAGCGCTGACAGAGGCTCGTCCAACAAAACCACACGAGGTTGGTTGATGATGGCACGGGCAATAGCCACACGCTGGCGTTGTCCTCCAGATAGTTTACGAATGGAACGTTTTTCGTAACCTTCCAACTGAACCATCTTGAGAACTTCCGCTACGCGTTTCTCGATTTCTTTCTTATCAATCTTGCGCAAGCGGAGTGGAAAAGCAACATTTTCAAACACATTCATATGTGGAAACAAGGCATAGGATTGGAAGACCGTATGGACGTCACGCTTGTTGGTTGGGATGTCATTGATACGGACACCGTCCAGCAAAATATCTCCTGTCGTCGCATCTAGCAAACCTGCAATGATGTTTAGGATAGTTGATTTCCCTGAACCAGATGCGCCTAGAAGAGTATAAAATTTCCCCTCTTCCAACTCAAAGTTGATGTCTTTGAGAACCTTGGTGTTGCTGTCTTCAAAAACTTTAGAGACGTTTTTGAATTCAATAATTGGTTTTTTCAATTGTCATTTATTCCTTCTTTTTCATAGATTAACAGATCAGGGCTCTGTCAGGCCGCCACTACCTCGTGTAGGAGACTGAACTGCCTACATTCTTCTGCACTGACGATAGGCTTTCACCCCCTTTCCATGATATAGCAGCAACTTTTCAACTACAGCTTTCTACTTGCTTTCACCTAAAATACGGACTTCTCTCTCAAGAGTAACACCAGAGTGTTCCTTGACTTTTTCAATCACAGACTCAATCAAGTCTTCGTAGTCTTTGGCCGTTCCATCTGCAACATTGATCATAAAACCTGCGTGCTTTTCAGACACTTCTACGCCACCGATACGATAGCCTTTCAAGCCAGCTTCTGAAATTAATTGACCTGCAAAATGCCCTACTGGACGCTTAAAGACCGAACCACAAGATGGATATTCTAAAGGTTGCTTGAGTTCACGTAGATGCGTCAAGCGATCCATTTCTTGCTTGATAACCTGATGGTTTCCTGGAGCAAGGGAAAATTTAGCTGACAAGACAACTGCACCAGACTCCTGAATGGCTGAATGGCGGTAACCAAAAGCCAAATCTTTTGCAGACAGGGTCTCGATTTCTCCATCCTTGGTCAAGACCTTACAAGACTGCAAGATGTGGGCAATCTCACCACCATAGGCACCTGCATTCATAAAGACAGCACCGCCAACGCTCCCTGGAATGCCACAAGCAAACTCAAAGCCAGTCAAACTATGACGAAGGGCAATGCGAGTTGTTTCAATCAAGTTAGCACCTGCTTCTGCTTCAATAGTATAGCCATCAACAGAAACATTATTGAGCTTGTCACACAAGATGACAAATCCACGAATTCCACCATCACGAACGATGATGTTGCTGGCATTCCCAAGAACCATCCAAGGGATATTTTCTTGATTGGCAAATTTGACAACGCGAGCCAACTCAAAACGATTTCGTGGAAAGACCAAATAATCGGCCTCTCCACCTACTTTTGTATAACTATAGCTATGCAAGGGTTCCTTGAAACGGATATCAATCCCTTCTAAGATTTCAAGCATTTTTTCTTTTACTGACATGACACTCTTCCTTTTACAAAATTCATTCCATTATACCATTTTTAAGACCATTTGACGACCCTAAAAAAATCTTGGGCTTATTTTAAACAAAAAAAGAGGTTCCCCCCTTTTTCTTATGATTTTTTGCAAAAGATTGCCTTTGTTCCATAGGCAACCAGAACAAGTTCAAGTGCTAGGACAACTTCAACCAAGACTGGATTGGTCAACCAGCCAACTTGGGCAAGAGATGGTGCCAGATCAAAGAAGGCATGTAGGCCATAGGCTGCTAGGAGATAAATCCATTTCTTCTGGCGAACAGCTTGGTAAACCCAAACAGTCAAGAGTAATTGGAAACCTAGCGCCAAGATTCTCTCAAAACCAAGCAAATAAATCTGCCAGACTGATAGCGACTGAATAGTTTTCAACATATTTTCAGACAGCAATTGCATGACCTGTGGATTTTGCGTTTGAACTGCTGAGAGAACGATGTAGAGATTGATCAAACTAGTAAGACCTAAGAAAATCAACTCCAAGCCACCATGCCCCAATCCATAAGCCAAGGCATCTGCCTTTTCCAAACTTCTCTTTTTCTCCAACCATTTGAAGAAAACAAGACGAGCTGTTTCCTCAAAAAGAGCTGCCATGGCTAGTCCATAGACAATATAGACAAACGGATGGTCTTGCAAGAGGGCAATACTACCGTCTTTTTGAGGATGAAGAACTATGATATGAATCAATTTTTCTAGAATCTGTGAAGAGAGAAAGAAGGCAACAGCCCCCAAGCCCAAGACAGCTAGATTAATCTGGTATTTCTTTTTGGTATACCAAATACTCCCTAGCAAGAGAGCCAGCAACAGCACCATGGTAATGATAATATGAGTGGTCATTTTCGTCTCCTATTCTGCCTTTTCAATATCTTTTTTCATCTCGTCAACATTGAACTTAGCAAACAAGTATTGACGGTCTTGGACTGGGAAACGTTGGTCCAACTGGTCAACTGCTCCCACCTCGATAATGCCTTCCTTGATGACAAAGTCCATGACATGCCCACCGAAGGTCAGGTCATCTGAAATGAAGTGCAGATGGTAGCCTGCCACACTAACTCCATGGAAAATCTCTGGCGTCCAGAAACCAACGATGGTCCCCGCCACATTGTCACGACTATATTCCGGTTGATGGGTTGCAACCTCAGCAAACTTGGTATCTGGTGTTGACTTAGGAATCATACGCACATGCATATGCGAAAATTCCCCACGAATCTTAATAGAACGGAAAAGATTTTCTCCATCATAATAAGACTCAATCCGCTCTTCCAATTCCTTGTCTGTCATCTCAAAGCGCTGTCGGAAAATAACCTCTGCCTGATGCGGTACTACTGCTGCATAAGGAATAAGGGCATCTGGTGATACTTCCACAATTTCTGGCTGATCTCCTGATCCTTTGGCCTGATAAGCCTTGCCATCTAAGACAATCAATTCTCCATCAATAGAATCCAAGGTTCCCAAACCAAGGTCGCCATGCTCTAGTAATTCTCCTACCGTCATGGTACCACCATAAAGGCCAGCCATCAAGGCTCCAAGGGTATTGTATTGAAATAATTTCACTGGTTCCTGCACGTTCTTATCCATTCTCTTTCTTATCTGTTATTCTATAAATGTTACTCCTAAGTATACCACATTTGCCCCTAGATGTGAAAGAGAGAAACACCCTAGACATTGCCAAGAAGGAAAAAAAAGGGTACAATGTAACAAAATCAAGGGAGGTCTGGAATGAAGAAACAAAGCAAGTACCAAGAGGTCATAGCTTATCTGAAAAATAGTATCGAGTCTGGACGCTTTCCAACGGGAAGTCGCCTGCCTTCTATCCGTCAACTGAGCCTTGACTTTCACTGTAGCAAGGATACCATTCAACGAGCCCTACTGGAATTACGACACGAACAATACCTCTATGCCAAGCCCCAGAGTGGCTACTATGTCCTAGAACAAGGGCAACATCAAGATCTAGAAATCGAGGTTACGGACGAACATGCCAGCGCCTATGACGATTTCCGACTCTGTGTCAATGAAACCTTAATTGGCCGAGAAAACTACCTCTTCAACTACTATGACAACCAAGAAGGTTTAGAAGACTTAAGACAATCCATTCATAAACTGCTCTTTGACCAAGCCCTCTACTGCAAGGCTGATCAACTTGTACTGACTTCTGGAACCCAGCAAGCCTTGTTTATCCTTTCTCAAATATCCTTTCCTAGCCAAGCCAAGGCAATCTTGGTGGAACAGCCGACCTACCATCGGATGAATCGTCTCTTGATTGCTCAAGGTCTGGACTATCAAACGATTGAACGAGGCATTGATGGGATTGACTTGGAGGAACTGGAAGGTCACTTCAAAACAGGAAAAATTAAGTTTTTCTATACCATTCCTCGCTTCCACTATCCTCTGGGGCATTCCTATTCTGAGCAGGACAAACGAGCCATTCTTGACTTAGCTGCCAAGTATGGTGTCTATATCGTAGAGGACGACTATTTGGGGGATTTGGACTCCAAGAAGGGCCAGACCTTCCACTATCTAGATACAGAGGAGCGCGTCATTTATATCAAGTCCTTCTCAACCAGCCTCTTTCCAGCCCTGCGGATTACGGCACTCATTCTGCCAAATGCTATCAAAGAAGCCTTTGTGGCCTACAAAAATATCCTAGACTACGACAGCAACCTCATCATGCAAAAGGCCTTATCACTCTATATTGACAGTCAATTATTTGAGAAAAATCGTCTGGCTCGCTTGTCCAATCAGGAAACTTACCAAAAACAAATCGAGGAAATCTTAACTAAAACACCTTGTCCCCTTCCTCATTATCCCCTACACGATGGTTTATTGCTCGATCTCAGACAGTATCCTAAAATCGCCAGCCTAAAACACAGTCAGCTGAAATTGGACTTCTTTGAGGAGGCTTACTTGGGTGCCTGTCCTTATCAATTTGCCAAGGTATCCTTAGAAAATCTGGAAAAGGTTTTAAACTATTTAAAAGCAGAATTGGATTGACTTCCAACTCTGCTTTTTTCTTATACTCTTCGAAAATCAAATTCAAACCACGTCAGCGTTGCCTTACCGTAGATATATGTAACTGACTTCGTCAGTCTTATCTACAACCTCAAAGCAGTGCTTTGAGCAACCTGCGGCTAGCTTCCTAGTTTGCTCTTTGATTTTCATTGAGTATTATTCTTCAACTTCTGTTAAGGTTGCCGCTTTTTCAAGATATTTTTGGTAGGTGCCGTCATCCTTGAGTTTTTGGATGACCTTGTCCACCACTTCTTTCAAATCAGCACTATTTTTTCTAAGGGCAACGGCATTGGCTTCGCCGTCCTTCATCTTCAAGCTGACAGTTGCGACAGCTAAGTCGGCATTTTTAGCAGCATAGCTAAGGGCAACAGGCTCATCCATATGAACAGCATCTACTTTTCCAGCCTGCAATTCATTGACAGCTTCACCCATATTAGTTAGGGAAGTCAATTGCGCTTTTGGCAATTGTTCCTTGACCATTGATTCTGGAACAGTCCCTTTTTGGGCTGCAATATTAGCACTTTCAAGGCTAGTTAAATCCTTGTATTTTTCTACATCAGACTTACGAACCAAGAAACTAATCTTGTTTTCATAGTAGGGGATTGAAAAATCAAAGACTTCTTTTCTCTCGTCAGTAGCGCTAATTCCCGCAACTGCTAGGTCAGCCTTACCAGTTTGAAGACTGGTCAAGACATTGTCAAAACTCATGCTTGAAATTTCCAACTTAACCCCAAGTTCATCAGCGATAGCTTGGGCCATATCAATATCCGCACCGACTACCTGGTTTTTTCCGTCAACTAAGGATTGGAATTCAAAAGGTGCATAGTCAGGACTGGTCGCCACAACTAATTTCCCCTTTTGCTTAATGGCCTCAACAGCTGACTGAGACTCACTAGAACCCGGCTGACAAGCTACTAAGAAGAAACTTGCAAGAAAACTACATAGAACAAATATCCATTTTTTTGATTTCATAAATAAACAACCTCTCTGTTAATTTTTGTATAATTATAACGCTATCCAAGTTGCTTGTCAAGTGTTTTTTGAATTTTTATCTTAAAAATATTTTTTTCATTCAATAAAAGGAGCTATCAATTGATTTAAAGCTCCTTTTTATACAGAATGAAACTATTTTATAGTTCGACAATCTTACCTGTTTCAAAGTAAACAACCCATTCACAGATATTTTTGGCATAGTCTCCAATGCGTTCCAAGAAGGCAATCACTTGGAAATAATCACGACCTGTAACGATGGCATCTGGATTTTTCTTGATTTCTTCTGTAGCCAAGTCACGAATGCTATCAAAGTAATGGTTGATTTTTTCGTCCATTGCTGCTACTTCATAGGCCTGATCTACTGAACCATTGAGATAGAGTTCAAGGGCTGCTTCAACGAAGTTCTTGACATCACGCCCCATTCTCTTAATTTCTTCTTCAACAGCTGGGATGCGTTGCTCCCCTTTCATACGAATGGCTGCTCTTGCAATGGAAACGGCATGGTCCCCCATACGTTCCAAGTCAGATACGGCTTTTAAGACTGTTAAAACGGTACGCAAGTCCTGAGAAACCGGTTGTTGGAGGGCAATCATTTCAAATGATTTCTTCTCCAATTTCACTTCGTATTCGTTTACTTCTGCATCATCTTCGATGACTTCTTTGGCCAAATCACGGTCATGCGTAACAAAGGCACGCACTGTACGATTGATTTGGGACAGCACTTCTTGTCCCATAGCATAGAACTGGTTGTGCAATTTCTCTAAATCTTCCTCAAATTGAGAACGTAACATCATTTATCTCCTTATCCAAATTTTCCTGAAATATAATCTTCTGTTTCCTTGTGTTGTGGGTTGAGGAACATCTTCTTGGTATCGTTAAACTCGATCAGATCTCCATCTAGGAAAAATCCTGTCTTGTCAGAAATACGAGAGGCTTGTTGCATGGAACGCGTAACCAAGAGCATGGTGTATTTATCTTTTAGACCATACAAGGTTTCCTCAATCTTACCAGCCGAGATAGGGTCCAAGGCTGAAGTCGGTTCATCCAAAAGAATGATTTTAGGACTGGTTGCCAAGACACGGGCAACACAGACACGTTGCTGTTGTCCACCTGAAAGCCCGATAGCTGAATCATGCAGGCGATCCTTGACCTCATCCCAGATGGAAGCTCGTTGCAAGGCTTTTTCAACCGCCTCATCTAGAACCTGCTTGTCCTTAACTCCATTGATACGAAGCCCATAAACAACATTTTCGTAGATAGACATAGGGAAGGGGTTTGGTTGTTGGAAAACCATACCAATTTCCTTCCGCAATTCAACTGTATCTGTACGTGGGCTGTAAATATTGTGACCGTTGTAAACCACCGAACCTGTTGTGGTCACCTCTGGATTGAGATCTCCCATGCGGTTGATAGCCTTGAGGAGGGTTGACTTCCCTGATCCAGATGGACCAATCAAGGCTGTAATTTCCTTAGGTTGGAAAGATAGGGAAACACTATTCAAGGCCTTCTTTTGATTGTAGTAAACGGACAGGTCTGAAACCTGTAAAATCGCTTCTGTCATACTGTTTCCTTTCTATCCAAAGTGTCCTGTTACGTAGTCATTGGTCGACTGTAATTTGGCATTTTGGAAAATATTAGAGGTCTTATCGTACTCGATCAAGTCACCCAAGTAGAAAAATCCTGTGTAATCACTAGCACGCGCAGCCTGCTGCATACTGTGGGTCACGATGATGATGGTAAAGTCCTTCTTCAATTCCAGCATGGTTTCTTCCAGCTGAGCTGTCGCAATCGGATCCAAAGCTGACGCTGGTTCATCCATCAAGAGGATATCTGGTTTAACAGAGATAGCACGAGCGATACAGAGGCGTTGCTGCTGACCACCTGATAGGGTCAAGGCTGACTTGTGCAAATCGTCTTTGACCTGATCCCAGAGGGCAGCCTGACGAAGAGAGGTTTCCACAATTTCATCCAAGACTTGCTTGTCCTTAACTCCTGCACGTTCATGGGCAAAAGTGATGTTACGGTAGATAGACTTGGCAAAGGGATTTGGTCGTTGGAAGACCATTCCAATGTGCTTACGCATCTCATAGACATTGATTTCTGGACGGTTGACATCAATCCCTTGATAGAGGATTTGACCTGTTACCTTGGCAATATCAATGGTATCATTCATACGGTTGAGACTGCGGAGGTAGGTTGATTTCCCTGATCCAGATGGGCCAATTAAGGCAGTAATTTTATTTTTTTCAAATTGCATATCGATGCCCTTGATAGATTCATTTTTACCGTAGTAAACATGTAAATCTTTAGTAGAGAGGGCCACTTTCTCTTCAGGAAAGGTGATGATATGCTTTTCATCCCAATTATATTTTGACATGGCTTCTCCTTTAGGCAGCGGTTAATTTCTTATGTAGGTAGCTTCCGAGTTTACGGGCTCCAAAGTTAAAGATGAGGATAAAGATGAGGAGCACGGCCGCAGAACCTGCTGATACGATGGTTCCATCTGGAATAGTACCTTCACTATTTACTTTCCAGATGTGGACAGCCAAGGTTTCTGCTTGACGGAAGATAGAGATTGGGCTAGTTACACTGAGAATATTCCAGTTAGACCAGTCGAGGGCTGGAGCGGATTGTCCTGCAGTATAGATAAGAGCAGCCGCCTCACCAAAGATACGACCAGAGGCCAAGACAACCCCCGTCACAATACCTGGTAGGGCTTCTGGAATGACCACATGGACCACTGTCTCCCAACGAGAAATTCCAAGGGCCAAGCCGGCCTCACGTTGCGTATGGTGAACGTGTTTCAAACTGTCTTCAACATTACGAGTCATCTGAGGTAAGTTAAAGACCGTCAAGGCCAAGGCACCTGAAATGATTGAAAATCCATACTCAAACTGAACTACAAAGATCAAGTAACCAAAGAGACCCACAACCACTGATGGCAGTGAAGATAAGATTTCAATACAGGTTCTGACAAAATTGGTCACAGGACCTTTCTTGGCATATTCAGCTAGGAAAATCCCAGCCCCCATAGACAAGGGCACAGAAATAATCAAGGTAATAACCAGAAGGAAGAAGGAATTATAGAGCTGAATTCCAATCCCTCCACCTGCTTGGTAAGAAGAGGATTTGCCAGTCAAGAAAGACCAAGAGATGTGGGGCAAACCACGAACCAAGATATAAAGAATCAAGGATGCCAAGATAGCAACGATAATTCCTGCAATTGAGTAGAGGACAGCTGTTGCAATTTTATCTAATTTCTTAGCGTGCATAGTTTTTCTTTCCTCTTTCTTTCGTAATCAATTTAATCACACTGTTGAAGGCCAAACTCATCAAAAGCAAGACTAAGGCCAGTGACCAGAGAACGTTATTGTCAACTGTTCCCATAACCGTATTTCCAATACCCATGGTCAACACAGAGGTCAAGGTCGCAGCAGGTGTTGTCAATGAAGTTGGGACAACGGCTGAGTTTCCAACTACCATCTGAATGGCCAAGGCCTCACCAAAGGCACGCGCCATCCCAAAGACCACTGCTGTGAAAATCCCTGAACGCGCTGCCTTCAAGGTCACTCGCCAGATGGTTTGCCAACGAGTGGCTCCCATAGCCAAACTAGCTTCGCGGTAGTGACGAGGCACCGCACGCAAACTATCGGTTGTCATAAAGGTTACCGTCGGTAAAATCATGACAAAGAGAACGAAAATCCCTGACAAGATCCCAAAACCAGTTCCACCAAAGACACTGCGGACAAAGGGAACTACGACCTGCAAACCGATAAATCCATACACGACTGAAGGAATCCCAACTAGCAATTCAATGGCTGGCTGCAAGATTCTAGCACCTTTTGGTGAAACTTCAGTCATAAAGACTGCCGCACCAATGGCAAAAGGAGTTGCGATCAGGGCTGATAGGATTGTGACAATAAAGGAACCCAAAATCATAGGAAGGGCACCAAATTGTTTACCTGAAGGATTCCAAGTTTGGCCAAAGAGAAAATCAAAGATATTGACCCCATTGACAAAGAAGGTCGACAAGCCTTTTTGGGCTACGAAGATCAAAATCATAGCCACGATGATAACAATCAAAGACAGACAAGCAAAGGTCAAGCCTTTTCCTAATTTCTCTAGACGAGAGTTCTTTGAGGGAGAAAGTAATTTTTTAGCTAATTCTTCTTGATTCATTAGTGACTCCCTTCTAGTGCTGTCACCGTTCCGACAGCATCTTTTTCAACCTTCATTTCCTTGACAGAAATATAGCCCATTCCCTTAACGATTCCGCTTTGCGCTTCATCTGAGAGGACGAAGTTGAGGAATTCTGCCACCAATTCATTTGGTTGGCCTAGGGTGTACATGTGTTCATAAGACCACAAAGGCCAGTTATTGCTTGTAACATTTTCTGCAATCGGCTCATAGCCATTCAACTTCATGCGTTTAACCGAGTCATCCACATAGGCAAAGGCTAGGTAAGAAATGGCTCCTGGTGTCTGAGAAACAATGTTTTTAACCATCCCATTTGAATCCTGTTCTTGACTCTGCACGGCAGATTGACCATCCATGATAACACTATCAAAGGTTGCACGTGAACCTGAACTTGCCGCGCGGTTGATAATGGAAATGGCTAGGTCTTTCCCACCGACTTCTTTCCAGTTGGTCACTTGACCTGTGAAGATGCTACGGAGTTGTTCAGTTGTCAGATTTTCAACATCAACTTCTTTGTTTACAATGACTGCCAAGCCCGCTACGGCTACCTTATGGTCCACTAGAGCGGATGCGTTGATACCGTCTTTTTCCTCGGCAAATACGTCTGAATTTCCTACATCAACGGCTCCAGACTGAACCTGAGACAGACCTGTACCAGATCCGCCACCTTGGACGTTAACTGTTTTTCCAATGTGCATAGAGCCAAATTCATCTGCTGCTGCTTCGACCAAGGGCTGAAGAGCCGTTGAGCCAACAGCTGTCATGGATTCCCCACGATCAATCCAGCTAGCACATCCCGCCAAAGAACCTGCCAGCAAAAGAGCTGCAAGGGATAGAGCGAGTTTTTTCCTTTTTTTCACTGTTTTTCTCCTTGAAAATAATGGTGAATGCTGTGAATTTTTTCAACTATTTATTTATGTTTTTCTTTTTTAAAATTGGGAGCCAACTAAAGTTCTTATACTCAATGAAAATCAAAGAGCAAACTAGGAAACTAGCCGCAGGCTGTACTTGAGTACGGCAAGGCGATGTTGACGCGGTTTGAAGAGATTTTCGAAGAGTATTAGCTTGGTTTAACTAGAAATTTGCTTAGTTACCATCTCCACCAATTTTGACTTAAAATGAAAGACAATTTGAAAAAAATCCATACTTCCACTATAACATAGACAAGCTACTTTGACTAGCATTTTCACTTGAATCTGAGGCCTTTTGGAAAATAATTTTTCAAAACATTTCCCGTCACCTTAGCAAAGCCCAAGCCATTTCCTTTAACCAAAACTTGGTACCAACCATTTGGCAGACTTTCCGCCAATTGAACAGTTTCTCCAGCCACATACTTTACAAACGCTTCTTGGTCAATTTCAACTGACTGCTTGACCTGACTCGGTTTCAAGGCTAGACCAAGAGCAAAACTAGGCTCAAAGCGTTTCTTCTTAAAGGTACCCAGATGCAGGCCATTGCGAGCAATCTTGAGTTTCCCTAAATCTGGCAAAAGTTCTGGCAAGAGATAAAGCTGGTCTCCAAAAGTCTGCAAGATACCCCTTAGATTGACCTTCAAATGTTTTTGGGCAAATTCCTGCCACAAGGCAACTTGTTCTCGGCTGAGATTGCTCTTACTTGCCTTAAATTTAGGAACTGGATTTTCACCTTTAAATTGCAAATGGGCTACAAATTGCCCCTCTCCCTTAAAATGATGTGGGTACATACGAGCCGTTTCTGTCAGGTCAATTCCAGCTACCATTCCATTGATATGCTCTACTGGCAACAAATCAAAATCATACTCTTCCAGTAGCCAATTGACAATCTCTTCGTTTTCCTCGGGGGCCCAGGTACAAGTTGAATAAACCAGACGACCACCATCAGCTAGCATGTTTACTGCATCTTCCAGAATTTCTCTTTGCAAGCTAGCACATTGACTCGGATAATCTAAGCTCCAATAATCCATAGCATCTGGTTGCTTACGGAACATCCCTTCCCCTGAGCAAGGAGCATCAAGGACAATGAGGTCAAAATAGCCCTTAAAAACCTTGGCTAAGCGGTCAGCAGATTCATTGGTCACCACAACATTTGTCGCTCCAAAGCGCTCCATGTTTTCAACCAAAATCTTAGCCCGTTTGCTTGAAATTTCATTGGAAACAAGGAGACCCTCCCCTGCTAGATAGGCTGCCAGCTGAGTTGATTTGCCACCCGGTGCAGCTGCCAAGTCCAAAACCTTCATACCAGGACTGGGCTGGGCTACCTGAGCCACCATCTGGGCAGCAGGTTCTTGCGAATAAACTAAACCAGTAGCATGCTCAGGCGATTTCCCTGAAACCTTCCCATAATGTCCCCAAGGAGTTTGAGGAATGGCATTAGGAAAGGAAACTGGCGCTTCTTTTAAAGGATTGACCCGAAAAGCCGAAACCGCTTCCTCCTCAAAAGAGGCAAGAAAATCTCTTGCCTCATCTCCTAGTATCTCTTCATATTTTTCAACAAATCCTTCTGGAAATTGCATTTAAGTTCTTTTCCTTTCGTAAATATAGGACTGAATTTCCTCCTGCATCTCAAGAGGTAGCATCATGACCGGCTGTCTGGTTTGAAAATCAAGCGCTTGACCAGATAGGGTCACAACCCGATAGCCCAGACTTTCCCCTAAAATACTAGCCGCAGCATAATCCCATGGTTGCAGATAAGTGACATAGGTCAACAAACGCCCTGACAAAATCTTGGCAAAACTAATGGCCGCACTCCCATAGACTCGAACACCAAGCACAGCTCGACTCAAATCAGCCAGACCCCATTCATTGGTTTCCAGCATACCACTATTCCCTGCAATGAGAAAATCTCCAAGTGGTTTTGCTTTAAAGGGAGCTAGGGGCTTATCATTTAGACAAACTGGAAAGGCTCCACCACCGTGATAACAATCCCCTTTGACCACATCATAAATGAGACCAAACTGTCCCTGACCATTCTCAAAATAAGCCATCATAACAGCAAAATCTTCCTGCTGGGCGACAAAATTATTGGTCCCATCAATGGGATCAATAACCCAAACCTTGCCCTCTTGAACCGAGGCTCGCAGACAACCTTCTTCAGCACAAATCTTATCTTCAGGATAACGAGACAAAATCTCACCAACCAATAGCTCCTGAACTTCCTTGTCCAGTTTGGTCACCAAGTCTGTTGGAGAGGACTTGGTTTCAACACGCAAGTCTTCCTGCATATGGTCAAGGATGTACTGGCCCGCTCTCTTAACAAGCTCTTTGGCAAATTCAAATTTACTTTCCAAGAGAAATCTTCCCTTCCCCTTTTTCCTTGGCAGTCTGAACTGCTCGATAAAGCGAATAGCCACTAACTGTTTCAAATTCTCGTCCCAAACGTTTTTCTTCGCTCTTACTTGGCACGACCGCTTTGAATCCCTTATAGGAGTCCAGTAACTTTTTAGCCTCTACCTTGCCTTCATAGGCAGCTTCAACATCATTAAAAAAAGAAAGCACTGAAGCAAGTTCTTCAGTGCTCCACGACAAATCTAGTGGGTAACTATACTGTTTGTTCATTAACTAATACCAGCTCTCATTCTTGCTTCTTTTAGTTCTTGCTTACGGTAACTACGAGGGAGAAAAGCACGAATCTCATCTTCATTAAAACCAATTTGCATACGTTTGGCATCAATAATAATTGGGCGACGCAAAAGACTAGGATACTGCTCAATCAAATGAAGCAATTCCGATACCGAAATACTTTCTACATCAATATCTAATTTTTGAAAAATTTTTGAACGAGTTGAAATGATGTCATCAGTACCATTTTCGGTCAAGGAAAGGATGTGTTGCAATTCTTTTCTCGTTAAAGGACTGGTCATAATATTGTGTTCCTCAAAGGGCACCTTATGTTTTTCTAACCAGGCCTTTGCCTTACGACATGAAGTACAGCTCGGTGATAGGAATAGTGTAATCATGCTTTTCTCTTCTTATCTATACTTTGCTAATTCTATTATACAAAAAAATAAAGCGCTTGACTAGAGATTTTTAGAAAAAAAGCCTATTTTTTCAAGAAAAATAGACTGTTTGCGAACGATTAACCCTTTTTGGATTTGATTAATTCATTCTTGACAATAGTTTCGAATCACATACCTAATTGATTTATGCAAAATAAGAATATCTTTAGTATTATTTCCTATGACTTTTCAGGTACAGAAAACCAAAGAAGCTTTCATAGAGGGCAAAAAAGAGGATGAAGGCATGAAGGAAAAAGGTCTCTGGCAAAATCAGAATAACAGGATCCTTGGCTGGATCAAAAAGCCAGGTATCATCTCCCACAAAGAGAATTTGATGAAAAAGGGTAAAGAATTGATCAAAACCAATCAAGACTCCCCCAAGACCAATCAGCAAAGGCAAGACTACTAGAGCTAGGAGACTTTTATAAAAGAGAGACAAAAAGCCCTTTTTCACAATCCTATTGACAAAGAAATAGAAACTTGGCAGGGTAACTAGAGCAACCAGCTGAACTAGGTGAAAGAGGTCCTTGACCACTGCAAAGTGATGCAGACCAGCTGCAGACGAACGAAAATCAGGCATCTCTAAGACTTGACTAAAAGGATTGGTCAGATAATTCATCAAAATATGAAAGTTGTATTGAATAGTTTCTGGTTTTAGATAAACTCGATCCGTCAAGTTCAGCCACTCAATCTCCAAAGGATAAAAAATCCAAGCCAAATAAATGGTCAAAAGGATTGAGAGGGAGAGGAGAAAGAGCATAGAGCCCCAAAAGGTTAATTTAGTTTTCATCAAAATCCCACTCCGCAAGGCTCGAAACAACATGAGTCGGTGCGATTGGCAGGTCTGCCACTTCTTCTGCCTTGGTAAAACCTGTTGTCACCAAGAGCGTTGGAATGCCATTGTCAATCCCTGCTCGGATATCTGTTAAATAGTTGTCCCCGACCATGATTAACTCTTCACGTTCCAAACCTAAGTGCTCAACCGCCTTATCCATAATGATGGCATTTGGTTTTCCAATATAAACAGGCTTCACTCGTGTTGCTACTTCAAGCAGGGTAATCAGTGAACCAGCACCTGGCAAAAGACCGCGTTCTGTCGGGATGTTGAGGTCAGGGTTGGTTCCGATAAAGTGAGCACCCTTTTGGATAGCTAGAGTTGCTGTCGCAAATTTTTCATAGTCGACTTGCCAGTCCAGACCTACTACCACATAGGCAGGATTATCCTTGTCTTCCACATAACCAGCCGCCTTGATGGCTTCCTTGAGCCCAGCTTCTCCGATGACATAGACGGTCTTTTCAAGCCCCAAGTCGTTCATATAGTCGATGGTTGCCAAAGTCGCGGTGTAGACAGTCGACAGGGGCGTATCAATATTAAAATTCTGAGCCAGCATCTCCTGAACACTCTCTGGAGTGCGGGTTGTATTGTTGGTCACAAAGAGATAGGGGATATCCCGCTTTTGCAATTCATGGACAAAAGCTTCTCCTGTTGGAATTCGATCTTTCCCCTTATAAATGGTTCCGTCTAAATCAATTAAATAGCCTTTATATTTCATCTATTTCTCCCTAATCCTTCTTCATTTCTTGCCAAGTGATGATAGCTTGGGCATTGGTAGCACCGTCGCTTGTAATCTCATGTTTGCTTTCCAGTCCAGTCCGTTCAACAGCCGATGTAATCACCCCACCTGGTCGAACTTCCTTGACATACTTGAGATTGATTTTCTTGGGAATATATTGGGTCAAAAAATCTGCTCCCATTACCTCAAAAATCCAGTCCAGATATTTACTGTTATTAACATGACCATTCATATCCAAGTCGTAAAAACGAACATGGTAATCCTTGCTGATTGGCGCTTCTAGATTTGCATACTTTGGTCCACGAATAAGCTTTTTATCAAACTCAGACTGGTAAGGAGCCACAATCTCAGGCTCGACAACATGAACTCTTCGACTGTCTCGGTCCATGAGAACAAAGGTCGCCATCATTTGAATGAGCTCCTGCCCCGTTTCATCACAAATGGTAAAGCGACGGTAGCAAAAGAGTCGATTGTAACTCAGGGCTTCCGTTTCGATAGTGATTTCTTCCGCAAAACGAGGCAAACGAACCACCTCAATATCGTATTCTGTGATAATCCAGACCAGATTATAGTCTTCCAAAATAGTCTTATCACTAACTCCCAACTCAATCGACTGCATCCCTGAAACTTGCAGAGACAGCAAAATCACATCTGGAAGTTTGATATGACCGTTCATATCAGCCATATCAAAAGGAATTTTCATTTTCATTTGATAAGTTAAGCCCATCATCCTACTCCAAAATAAATCGTTCTGCTACGGTGTCTCCCAAAAAGAGACCTCTTTTTGTCATGCGCACGCGATCACCGTCTATTTGCATGAGACCTTGTTGAACCAAGTCCTTGACAATTTCTCCATAAAGTCCATCAAAAGACCGTCCAAATTTTTCCTCAAATCGCGCCATGGAGACTCCTGATTTCTTGCGGAGGCCCAAGAACATTTCCTCTTCCATTTGTTCCTTTTGACTCAGGTGTTCTTCTGTGATCCGAGCATTGCCTTCCTCAACTGCACTGAGATAATGACGAATCGGGCCGTGGTTTTTATAGCGAACCCCATTGACATAGCCAGATGCCCCAGCACCGATGCCATAGTATTCAGCATTGTCCCAGTACATGAGATTGTGGCGACTTTCAAAACCAGGCTTTGAGAAATTGGAAATCTCATAATGCTCAAAACCAGCTCGCTCCAGCTCTGCGATGATATATTCAAACATCTCAGCTTCCACTTCCTCCTTAGGCAGAGGCAACTTCCCTCGTCGCATACGGTTCATAAAGACCGTATGATTTTCCAAAATCAAGCTATACAAACTCATATGAGGAATATCCAGCCCAATAGCCTTAGCCACATTTTCCTTGACCTGCTCCATGGTCTGACCAGGCAGTGCATAAATCAAATCGATGGAGATATTGTCAAAACCAGCCAGTTTCAGACGGTCGATATTTTCATAAATATCCTTCTCCAAATGACTGCGCCCAATCTTTTTCAGCATCTTGTCATCAAAGGTCTGCACACCTAGCGAAACACGGTTGACAGCCGAGTTTTTCAAAACAGCAATCTTATCCGCATCCAAGTCGCCTGGATTGGCTTCAATGGTCAACTCTTCTAAGACAGACAAATCCAAGTTTTTAGTCAAGCCCTTCAATAACACCTCCAGTTGCGAAGCTGACAAAGCTGTCGGTGTGCCACCACCGATGTAGAGGGTTCGCAACTTTTGAATATCATAAGATTGAAACTCTTCTAACAGATGTTCCAAATAACTATCTACCGGCTGATTCTTGATAAAAACTTTTGAAAAGTCACAATAATAACAAATCTGGGTACAAAATGGGATGTGCACATAGGCTGACGTTGGTTTTTTCTGCATAGTAATTATTATACCACAAAGACACGCTACGAGAAAAAAATCACCATCCCCAGACACATAGTCCGTCCAGAGATGGTGATGGTTTATTCTTCTGTTATGTCAATAACAATCTCTTCTGATTCATCAAGAGTTTCGGCCTTTTCTTGCCATTGCTCCTTGAGATTATTGAATCGATCTTTTGATGCTTCTGTCGCTTGGCGAGCACATGATTTGGCTTGAGCAAGTACACTGTCCACAGTGATTTCACCTGACTCAACCTGTTCTTTGGTTTTAAGAACAAAATCTGTAGCCTGCTCCTTAACTTCTGTCAGTTTTTCACAGACCTGCTCCTTGGCATACTCAGGATCTTCTCTCAAATCATCTAGAAAATCTTGAGCCTGACTGCAAACTTGTTTGCCCTTGTCGCTTGTTAAAAACAAGGCAAGAGCTGCACCTGAAACGGTTCCTAAAAGGATTGAGGATAGTTTACCCATAAGGATTCTCCTTTTTTATTTTTTGAAAAATTTACTTGCAAGACGAAGAGCTGACAGACTTGCACCAGTCTTAAATGTTTTTGAACCAGCTGATGAAGCTTTCTTACTCAATACACGCGCATGATCATTGAGGTCTGAAACAGATAGAGATAAATCTGCAACAGCACTAAAGAGTGGATCAATCGTTGCCACCTTGACATTGATATCATCTGCCAAGACATTGACCTTAGCCAGCAATTCATTGGTATGATGCAAGGTCACATCTACATCTGAAGTTAAGGTTTTAATCGTCTTCTCTGTTTCATCGATAACACGTCCAAGCTTTTGTACAGTAATGATTAAATACACTAAAAATACAATCAAAGCAAGGGCTACAAGAATATATGCAACTTCTAACATTTAATTTTCCTCCTCTGTAACATAGTAAGGGGCCTTCTTACGATTTTGATAAAGAATGATAAAAATACCCAATCCGATAAGAACAACTGAAAGCCATTGAGATACTCGAAGTCCAAAGAACATGAGGCTATCTGTCCGCATACCTTCGATGACCATGCGACCGAAACCATACCAAATCAAGTAGAAAGCAGTAATATGACCTCGTCTGAGGCTCTTCCATTTTCGTCTAAAAATCAGAATCAAGGCAAAGCCAAGTAGATTCCATAGAGATTCATAAAGGAAGGTCGGTTGACGGTAGCTCCCCTCAATATACATCTGGTCACGAATAAAGCCAGGTAGATAATCCAGATTATCCACTGCTGCACCATAAGCTTCTTGGTTAAAGAAATTACCCCAGCGGCCTAGACTTTGGGCAATCATGACGCTAGGTGCCGCAATATCTAGAAAATCCCAAGTATTGATGAGTTTACGATCAGCAAAGATATAGAGGACAAGAGCCCCAGTTATCAAACCACCGTAAATGGCCAAACCACCATTCCAAATGGCAAAAATTTCTCCCAAGTTCTGACTATAGTAATCAAAACGGAAAATAACATAATAGAGACGAGCTCCTAAAATAGCCAAGGGAAAGGCTATCAAGATGAAGTCTAAAATATCGTCTGGTATGATCTTCTTTCTAGGTGCTTCTTTCATGGTCAAATAAACCGCAAGAATCAATCCTGTCACAATACACAAGGCATACCAACGAATGGCTAGAGGGCCTAGATGAATAGCAATTGGATCAAGCATTAGGCACCTCGTTTTGAGCAATAAGATTGGTCAAGCGTTCTTCGAATAAACGCGTCGCATCAAAGCCCATTTCCTTGGCACGATAATTCATGGCAGCTGCCTCAATCACGACAGAAATATTACGACCTGTTTTAACTGGGATACGGATACGAGGAATGGATACGCCAGAAATTTCAAGTTCCTCTGCATTGTTTCCAAGACGATCAAAAGTTTTATGTGTATCGTAATTTTCCAAATAAACAGCCAGCTGGACTTGTGAAGAATCCTTGACGGCACTCGCACCATAGAGGCTCATGACATCGATAATCCCAACCCCACGAATTTCAATCAGGTGTCTCAAGATTTCAGCTGGTTCGCCCCAAAGAGTAATCTCATCCTTGGCAAAGATATCGACCCGGTCATCAGCTACCAAGCGGTGGCCACGTTTGACAAGCTCTAGACCTGTCTCACTCTTACCGATGCCACTATCACCCTGAATCAAGACACCCATTCCATATATATCCATCAAGACACCGTGCACACTGGTCCGTTCTGCCAAACGAGAATCCAAATAACTAGATAATTCTCCAGATAAACGACTTGTCGCTGTACGGCTGGTTAAGATGGCAATCTTACATTCTCTGGCTGCCTTTAGCATCTCCTCTGGAACTACCAAACCACGAGCAACAATGACCGCAGGTGTCTCAGGTAGAAACATTTTTTTCAAGACTTGGTAACGGTTGTGAGAGGACATCGAAACGAGGTAGGACCACTCCTTCATTCCCAAGAGCTGGATTCGCTCTGGAGTGTAGTAGTCAAAATAACCCGTCATTTCAAGACCAGGTCGCGTAATGTCCGCGGTATTAATTTCCTTTTCAAGTAATTCTGGTTCGCCATAGACAATGTCTAGTCTAAGCTTTTCAATCACTTCTTTTACTAAAACCGACATCATTTCCTCCTTCAAATGAGTTCTTCTCTCTATTATATCAAATTGTAGGAGGATATTTGAGATTTTTGCAGGCTTTGTAGTATTTATTTAAAAGAAAAAGGACTAGATTTCTCCAGCCTTTCATTTCTAATTAGAATTTTTTACGTTTACGAGCTGCTTCTGATTTACGTTTACGTTTTACAGAAGGTTTTTCATAGAATTCACGTTTGCGTGTTTCTTGAAGAGTACCAGCTTTAGTAACCGCACGTTTGAAACGACGAAGTGCGTCGTCAAGAGATTCATTCTTACGTACTACTGTTTTAGACATTTTTTTCACTCCCTTCAAGTTCAAGATCTATTCTATTTTACACGTAAAAGGAATAATTGTCAAGAAAAAATGCGGGTTAATTTTGATTTTTTCTTCCATTTATACAAGAGTTTAAAGCACTCAGATAGAAGAAACTGAAGGGTTTCGTTTTTTATTTTTCAAGCAAGCTGAGCGCTTCAGCATCCGCAATAATAGTCACATCAGGGTGATTTTGTAAGCTACTTGCTGGTAAGTTCTCAGTCACTGGGCCAGACACTGTTCCGGCAATGGCTTCTGCTTTCGACTCACCGTAAGCAAAGAGAAGGATTGACTTGGCATCCAAGATATTTTTTATCCCCATTGAAATGGCTTGGGTTGGAACGTCTTCAATCTTGTCAAAGAAGCGAGCATTAGCTTCAATAGTAGACTGGTCAAGTTCGACTAGGTGTGTTTGACTGTCAAATGGAGTGCCTGGCTCATTAAATCCGATATGTCCATTGCGACCAATTCCCAAGATTTGAAGGTCAACTGGATGGTCAGCCAAAATTTGATTGTAGCGTTCTACTTCTTCTTCAGCATTGTCCTTAACCCCACGAGGCAAGAAACTTTCTTTAAATGGTTTTTTGTTAAACAAATTTTCTTGCATAAAGTAACGGTAAGACTGTGGGTTGTCCCCATCAAGCCCTACATATTCATCAAGGTTGACACTGGTTAGGTTTGAAAAATCGAGGTCACTCTCAACGATTTCCTTGTAAAATTCAAGTGGGCTACTTCCTGTCGCAAGTCCTAGGGTTTGAGCTCCATTGGCCAATTTTTCCTTCAAAATCTCAAAAGCAACTTTTCCACCTTCGATTTGGTTTTCAACTTTAATAACTTTCATCTTTTTATCCTCCGTTTCAATCTATATTTATTATATGGTATAGACCAATTTTTGTCAAGTGAAAACGATTTAATTTCTAAAAAAAGAGCGACTATACTTGAAACATGTTATAATGGATAAGATTAGAACTTAGAAAGAATGAACAGATATATGAATACAGCTGATTTTGATTTCCACTTACCCGAGGAATTAATTGCCC
This sequence comes from Streptococcus sp. 27098_8_86, assembly GCF_041432595.1. GTDB lineage: Bacteria > Bacillota > Bacilli > Lactobacillales > Streptococcaceae > Streptococcus > Streptococcus pneumoniae_F. The sequence goes on along the minus strand of NZ_JAPVZW010000006.1, from coordinate 87,586 downwards.
AAACGCCTCTTGAAAAACGGGACGCCTCTAAACTCCTCGTTGTCAACCGTGAGACGGGAGAAATGCAGGATAAACACTTCCACTCTATTATTGATATGCTGGAACCTGGTGATGCCCTTGTCATGAACGACACCCGAGTTCTTCCTGCCCGCCTCTATGGTCAAAAAGAGGAGACAGGAGGCCATGTGGAACTTCTCCTGCTCAAAAATACTGCTGGTGATGAGTGGGAAGTCCTGGCTAAACCTGCCAAACGCCTCAAGGTTGGTACTCGTGTCAGCTTTGGCGATGGTCGTCTCAGCGCTGTCGTGACGGAAGAATTGACCCACGGGGGCCGTATTGTCCTCTTTGAGTACCAAGGAATTTTCCTAGAAGTTTTGGAAAGTCTGGGAGAAATGCCTCTGCCGCCTTATATCCACGAAAAATTGGATGACCGTGAACGTTATCAAACCGTCTACGCCAAGGAAAGTGGCTCTGCTGCTGCACCAACTGCTGGTCTTCACTTCACCAAAGAACTGCTGGCAGAAATCCAAGCCAAGGGTGTTCATCTGGTCTATTTGACTCTCCATGTCGGGCTCGGAACCTTTAGACCTGTTTCTGTGGATAATCTGGACGAACACGAAATGCACTCAGAATTCTACCAGCTTTCTGAGGAAGCAGCTGCCACCCTTCGCTCTGTTAAGGAAAATGGTGGTCGTGTCATCGCTGTTGGAACCACTTCTATCCGCACCTTGGAGACTATTGGTTCCAAGTTTGATGGGCAAATCCAAGCAGATTCTGGCTGGACCAACATCTTTATCAAACCTGGCTATGAATGGAAGGTTGTCGATGCCTTTTCAACCAATTTCCACCTGCCAAAATCAACTCTGGTCATGTTGGTTTCTGCCTTTGCAGGCCGTGAATTAGTTTTAGATGCTTATCACCACGCTATTCAAGAACACTATCGCTTCTTCAGTTTTGGCGATGCCATGTTTATCTATTAATTTTCATAATCAAAAAACGCATATTATCAGGCATTATCCTTTGGTGCTCTAAGCTTTTCTAATGATAGACAAAGTCTGAAAAGCTCTCAGAATCGTTGTCTCAGCACCAAAAATACGTGAAATTTGCATAATTAAAATAAATTTCAGGGGGAGTTATACAAAAAAACGACGATTTAAATCGTCGTTTTACTGAGATAAATATACAATCTTTTTTTGAAAATACGTCTATTTATTTTTTATTGTTTTTTATTGTAAAGTAGACCCAACCGAATGAACATAGGTTGTAAAAAGCAAATGAAAAAATTGCGAGGATAATAGCTTCTGTGTCTAAATAACCCATTTCGAGACCTCTTTTCAACAACAACAAGCCTGTAGTTTCGACAAAGATCAAAAATAAAAATATATAAAAAATTTTCACATTAAGCATATTGTTATCGCTTTCTTTTTATTTGGTTTTATTGTATAACAAAAGTTGAAAAAAATCAAAAATACAAAGGAGTTTCCGTTATGTCTAAGATGTTTAAATGCATGTGTTTGCTAGTTATGTCTGTTTTCTGTATGTCTAGCATTTCCCCATCGCTTGTTGTTTTTGCTGATGATAGCTTATCGGCAAACTCTAAAGTTGTATCTGGTGAGACTCAGTTTAAGAATGGCTCATCAGTGCGGTTCGGAGATACGCAAGTAAATATTTTAAGCGATGAAGTTCTTGAGGTGGTCAATCCAGATGGAAGTGTAGACACTATTGAACAACGTGCTGATGGTGTCTATATCAATGGGTCATTTTATATGGCTTATCAAAAGAATGAAATCGACCTAAATATATCTTTTAGATCATACGATCCTAATGTTTGGAATTACGTCAACACAATACATGGGAATAAACTAGCCAACACATTCGCTAACTTCATGATTGATTCTGGAATAACCGCGATGTTTGGCCTTATAGGTTCTATATTGGGTGCCCCATGGGGTGGCATAATTGGTGGAGCATATTTTGGTATACAAGCTTATCAGTCTTACTTGGATTCACAAAGCCCATATCCATACTACATAACAAGTACTTATATCCATATTTCTCAAAGAAAATGGAAGTTTATCACTGAATTCTATAGAAACTCAGACTATACTGGGTATGTAAAAACCGAAACAACCTACGTGAATTTCTAAAATATAAACCCTGCCTTTATATATAGGCAGGGTTTATATTTTAGTTAATTGCTCAAGTAATTTGTAAGCATAATACTTGCGAAGCTCTATTTGTTCAAGCGGTTCAAAAGTTCTTGTTTTTTAGCCTCAAGCTCAGCTCTCCTTTGCTCGATTTCTTCACGTTTTTGGGCGATTTCTGCTTGCGTCTCGGGAGTTTCCAAAGTGCCTTGCGACTTGTGAAATTCTACTAGCATATCAACGATTTTTGGGTCTAATTCGTTGACATAATCAGGATTTGACCATTTCGGCACGTTGCTTGCAGGTGCTTGCTTTTGTCGCCTTTTTGGGGTCAGTACACATCAACCTTGATATTATGCGTTTTGTAATGAATTAAAAATTCGTTAGTCTTTTCTAAAATTCAGATCTTTCAAACTCTGCACACTGGCATTAATCACCGCGCCGACAATTAAAATCTTAGCGATGAGAATAAACCAGAACATCATGACCACCACGACGACGGAACTGAAAAAACGCACGTCCACTAGGTGATTGACATAATTGTTAATATAGACTGAAAAGATATTGAGCAGTAAGACCAGAGTCAACAAGACAAAGGCACTACCTGGCAATACAGAGCGAATCCTTCGCACCTTAACATTGGGCAGGAAATAATAAAGCATGACCAAGATTGCAAAAATCAGGGCATAGACCAAGGGGCCTGTCAGATCCTGCAGGTAATCAAAGAGAGGACTATCTGATTTCCAGTAACTTTTGATAAGGTTGAGGAGCATACGGCCAAAAACACTCAGAAAGAGAGCCAAGGCAAAGAGAATCTGCAAGCCAAAACTGACAAACAAACTCATAAGCTGATGGGAAATCATCCCACGATTTTTTGCTACTCCGTAAGCTTTATTAAAGGCTTTCTGTAAGAAATTCATGGATTTTGAAAAGGTCCAGAGGGCTGACAAAACCGCAAAACTCAATAAGCCCGTTGAAGGTTGGGTTAGCACTTCTGTAATAATCTTTGCGACTACATCATACATGGTTTCCGGCAAAAATTCATTGACAACCTTTAAAAAATTAGAAACTGGAATCTGAAAATAAGGGAGGATATTAACCACCACCAAAAGCAGGGGAAAAATCGAAATCAACCAATAGTAGGCTACTGCGACACTGGTCAACTCACTATCCGAGGCTTGATAATAATGCAAAAAAGCTTTTACTAAAGGCCTGTCTATCAGCTCTTTCCACCACTTCTTCATGTCACGCTCCTTCACTTACAATCTTATACTCAATGAAAATCAAAGAGCAAACTAGGAAGCTAGCCGCAGGTTGCTCAAAACACTGTTTTGAGGTGGTAGATAAGACTGACGAAGTCAGTTACATAAATCTACGGTAAGGCGACGCTGACGTGTTTGAAGAGATTTTCGAAGAGTATTAACTAATTTCTTCTTACCAATTCCACCATATCATAAGGCAGGGTATTGGCAGCTTCCTTGAGAGAATAGTTCTCTAAGTTATTCACATTTTGTCGTAACTTCTTGGCATACTTGGTCGTAATCAATCGTTTTTCTTCGTATTCGAAAATCAACTTGCGCTCTAGATAGTAGCCTCTCAGCATTTCATCGATATTGTTAGGTTTGACACGATTGATAACCCGTTCGACAAAGGCACCACTGGTGATGATAGCTGTTTCACGGAGACGAGAATCCTGCATGAAGCTGATTAAAGAGCTCTTATAAACCCCTTTTAGGTTCTCCAAACTTTCGATAATCATCTCTGTATTTTCTAGATAAAGCTCTGCAATTTGATCATAGTCAAGGGCTCTGAGTTTCTGTGATTCTTCATTTTTCCAACTGCGGAAGGTCTTGCCAAAGGTAAAGACTTCATGAAGGAGAAAACGTAAAATCCGCAAGGAGACAAGGAAGTAATAGGTCAATCTTGAAGCAAACTTGCGATTGATACCTTGTTCCATGTTTTTCAGATAACGTTGGTAAACCCGATAAGCACGCTCACTCATCTTGCCTTCCTCGTAAGCTTGTTCCAAACCATCACTTTCAATACTGAGGATAAGAAGTTTCAAGGCCTCCCAGTCTTCTTGAGCCCCCTTATTTTCTTGACTCAGGATGAGATTTTCAATACGACCATGGTAATTGTCAATAGCCGCATAGAGGGGAAGTTTATTTCTGGTGTCTTCCAACTCTTTTTCCAACTCTATCGTTACTTCATTCAAAATGGCGATATGCATGAGATAATCCTTGCTTTCTTCCTGTTCATCAGAAAGATGAGGTAAGACCAAGAGACCTGTTAAAAAGCTGACAAGCGTCACCCCTGCGACAAGGAAAAGCAAGATTGGATATTCCTGCTCTAGATTACTTGGTATCAGAAGAATCGTAGCAATGGACACCGTTCCCTTGACACCTGAAAAAGTCAAAAGAAGCATGTCCTTCATATACTTATTTAACTTTTTCTTGAGGCGTCGAGTCCTGTAGGCATAATAGCCATAGATCATGACAAAACGAATGGCAAAGAGGACAAAGGTAAGGGCTATAAGAGATACCAATAAAAGTAAGGGATTATAGATCGGATTGGTCAAGATAGGCTCTGCTATCATTTCCAACTCTATTCCCAAAATCACAAAGACAGAACCGTTGAGCATAAAGGTTACTGTATGCCAGACTGTCTCGGTCACCGTATCCACTTGGGCTTCGAGAAGCGTGATTTTCTTAAAGCGACTTGCCTTTAAAATCCCCGCAACTACAACGGCAATAATCCCAGAAACGTGTACTTCTTCTGCTAGAAAGAAGGTCACTAGAGGCAAACTCAATTCCAGAAGGAGCTCACTAGCTATATCCGTTGCGCGCACACTTAACAAAAAAGTATGGAGGAAACGATTGGTCATGGCTGTTAAAAAGCCAATCAGAAAACCACCTAGAATTGAAAAGATGAGCGAGCTACTAGCTTGCCCAAGGGAAAAGGCTCCAGTTGTCCAAGCTGTCAAAGCTACCTGAAAGGCCACCAATCCCGAAGCATCATTCAAGAGTCCCTCACCCTTGAGGATATTGGACACGCGCTTAGGAAAGCTAAAGCGCTCCGAAAGAGAGGCAAAGGCCACCAAGTCCGTAGGGCCAAGGGCTGCCCCAACAGCCAAGCAAGCTGCCAAGGGAAGGCTGAGCCAAAGAAGATGAGCCAAGCCACCCAAACTCAGGGTCGAGATGAAAATCACTGGAAATATGAGATAGACAATGATTCGCCAGTGTTTTAAAATAGCCGTAATATCTGCTTCTTCGGACTCTCGGAAAAGCAAGGGCCCGATAACCAGAGCCAAAAACAACTCCGTATTGAGATGAAAGTCAGTATTTGGTAAAAAGAGACCAATCACAATTCCCAAAAGAATTTGAACCAATGGAAGCGGCAAAAAGGGCAGGAGCTTATTGGTTGTACTTGAAACAATCAAGACCAGTAAAAATAGGATGAGGTAAATCAGTAATTCCACGCAATTCCTCCTTAGTCTTTTTTACAACAGGATTCAAATATCTCCTTCTGCTCTTTGATTTTTTGATCAACCTTGGAACAGTCCTTGTGCTCAATTTTTCTCTGGCACCGTTCCATTTCAAGAGCTACTAATTTTTTCTTGATTTTAAGCATTTTTTTGCTCATATGCGCTTGGTCTAACACCCCCACCGCTCGTTCGTGGTGGGTTGATTCAACAAAATTCTGGCGCATGGCATCCAGCTTTTCACGTAGGTATTGTTTATCCATGTCTATATCTCTCTAATTTTTCAATCATCACTAAAAATGGTGGGTTGTTGACTTGGTTTAAAGTTCGGTAAATGGCAGCTGTGTACTCTTGTTGCTTCAACTGACTGACAAAATCCAAGACAGCATCCCTCTCGAGGTCGCCTCCTTCATGCCCATAGTAGATCATGATGGCAATCCGTCCCCCTTTGACAAGCAAATGACACAGCTTTTCTAAGGCTTCAATCGTTGTCTGAGGTTGGGTAATGACTGACTTATCAGCTGACGGCAAATAGCCCAGATTGAAAATTCCTGCCTTGGCTTCTGTCACAAACTGGTCCAGTGTCTCATGGCCTTGCAAGATTAACTGGGCATTTGTCAGGCCAGCTTGGTTCAAACGCTCTTGCGTCTTTTCCAAGGCTTGCTCCTGAATATCAAAAGCATAGACTTGCTTAGCTAGCTTGGCTAGAAAAAGCGTGTCATGACCATTTCCCATGGTCGCATCCACTACGATATCGTCTTTTGTCACTACCTCAGCCAAAAAATCATGTGCCATCTCAAGTGGTCTTTTCATTTTCAAACTCCTGTTTTACAGCCTTGCATCCTTGAACACTTCCACGACGTCGCATCTCCATCTCAATGCTGTTGAGGACTTCCCATTTATTGAGGCTCCACATAGGCCCAATCAGCATATCTCTAGGTGCATCTCCTGTGATTCGATGGATAACGATATGCTTGGGAATGATTTCCAATTGATCGCAGATGACCTTGACATACTCGTCCTGACTCATCAGTTGCAAGCGTCCTTCGTGGTAATCTCGTTGCATACGAGTATTTGTCATAAGATGGAGCAAATGCAGTTTAATCCCTTGAATATCGTTATCCGTGACACAGCGACGGACATTTTCAATCATCATCTCATGGGTTTCACCAGGCAAGCCATTGATCAAATGAGAAACAATCTCAATCTTGGGATACTTTCTCAAACGCTTGACCGTTTCCACGTACAATTCATAGGAATGGGCACGGTTAATCAGGTCAGAGGTTGCTTCATAAGTAGTCTGCAAGCCCAATTCAACCGTCACATGCATGCGCTCCGACAACTCAGCCAAATATTCGATGGTTTCGTCTGGTAAACAGTCTGGCCGTGTTCCGATATTGATTCCTACTACACCTGGCTCATTGATGGCCTGCTCATAGCGTTCCCGAATGATTTCCACCTTTTCATGGGTATTGGTAAAATTCTGAAAATAAACCAGATACTTCTGAACATCTGGCCACTTGCGGTGCATAAAGTCAATTTCCTTATAAAATTGCTCACGAATAGGCGCATCTGGTGCCACAATGGCATCTCCAGAACCGGAAACCGTACAAAAAGTACAGCCCCCATGAGCCACAGTTCCATCACGATTGGGACAGTCAAATCCCGCATCAATAGGGACTTTAAAGGTCTTTTCTCCAAAGAGTTTTCGATAATAATCATTCAAGGTGTTATAAGATTTCATAACTTTCATTATAACAAAAAACAACCACAATCTCAAAAGCCTGACTTTCCTATAAATTCCTCTGTTTCTCGTTTCCATTAGCGATTTTTTATGATACAATATGGATATGATTTTAATGAAATTAGCATCTATTTTATTATTGATACTGACCTTAGTAGTCTGCATTATCATAACCAAACTTTTTAGATTAAAAAAATTAGGACGAAACTTTGCGGATTTGGCTTTTCCAGTCTTGGTATTTGAGTATTACTTGATTACAGCTAAAACCTTTACCCATAATTTCCTCCCTAGACTAGGCCTAGCCCTCTCTCTCCTAGCCATTATTCTCGTTTTTTTCTTCCTTTTGAAAAAACGTAGCTTTTACTATCCTAAATTCATCAAATTTTTCTGGCGTGCAGGATTCTTATTAACCCTTGTCATGTATATCGAGATGATTGTTGAATTGTTCTTAATGAAATAATTGAATCCCTAAACATTTTCTAGGGATTTTTGCTTTCTCTACAAAATAAGGTAGATAATAACACTATACAATTTTATACAAAGAAAATCCCTTAGAAACTTATATTCCAAGGGATTTATCTTCTATCTAAGACAAGAGTTTCTCTCCACTCTTTAATGATAACGAAAGTATCAAAATTTCTAGTCTTCTTTTTTACCTTTAGTGGCTACTAATCCTGCACTCAAACAGAGTAGAGCTAAACCTGCTGCTACTGTTTCTTGGCTTGTCACACTACCTGTATTTGGTAACTGGGCTTTATTAGTTTGACTAGCTTCACTTGGAGCAATTGGTTTTGTTTCTGCTTTTTCTGACACTTGTGGTTTTGTATCTACCGGCTGTACTGGTTTCGTTGTTTCACCAGCTGTACCGACTTCTATGATGCGATCCTGAGCCATAACTTTATCATAGCTATCCTTTTCAGTTCGCTTACCATTTTCAACCTCGATTAAGTGAACACGGACTCCTTGTCTTCCTTCTTGGAGGACTCGAGTTTGACCTACTGGAAGTTTATCGTTCTTTTGTTCCTGAACTTTGAAATCGATTGTTTCTTCTTCAATTACAAGTTCTGGTCTGTTAAGCACAAGATTCTTCACTTCGTCTTCTGGAAGAGAAGTGCCTGGGTTGGTCCCCACTTCCACGATACGATCTTGTGCCGCAACTTTATCGTAAGTTTCTTTAAGCTGACGTTTTCCGTTTTCCACTTCGATCAAGCGAACACGGACTCCTTGTTTTCCTTCTTGAAGAACACGGGTTTCACCTAGATACAACTTATCAGACTTACGTTCCTGAACCTTGAAATCAATGGTTTCTTCTTCGACCACAAGTTCTGGTCTGTTAAGGACAAGATTCTTCACTTCATCTTCTGGAAGGGCGGTGCCTGGTTTCGTTCCAACCAAGACGATGCGGTCTATCGGTGCCTCTACCACTTCATGGAGTTTTTCTTCCTTACTTCCATCAGAATTAATTGCTGTAAAGATACGTTCCTTACCAACTTTTCCTTCTTGTTCTACACGAGTCTCACCTAGATAAAGTGTTGAATCTTTTTTCTCAACTGTCTTGTAGGCCAAATCGTTTTCAACAAATTCAAGTTTTGGAAGTTCCTCCTGTACAGCAGCAACTGTCTTCTCAGAAACTGGTTTTTCCTTAGTCAACTGGATACGGTATTCCTTAACTTGTTTTCCACTTTCTGAAACGAGGCGAACAAGTACTGGAAGGCTGTCTTCTCCACTATCTACAACTGTTGAAGCTACTTGATTGGTTTCTTCAACTGAGACTTTTGGACGTTGACCTTTATAGGTAATTTGATAATCTTGACGATTTTCAGCGAAATCAGCAAGTTCTTTTCCATCTACAAGAATCTTCGATTGAGTACTTTCTTGAGGCAATTCGCTTGGTGCAAGGAAGGTCATCTCAATCATCGCAACACCGCTCTTATCTGCTTTACGCTCCATACGCCATCTCATGGCTTTAGCTTTGACAGCTTTAAATGTTACGTTGATTTCATCACCAGCTGCAATGTCTTTATCCACACGATAAGGAACAGCTTCCCAATTTTCTGGATTGTTAAATGGATGTCCAGATTCGTAAGCTTGGTAGTTTGAATAGTAGGTAGGCACTTCAAAGTCTGGACCGACATAGCGCTCTAAAACAAGTTTAGAAGGCGCATCCGTACCACTATCTGCAAAGAAGTGAAGTTTGGCTTGCGCAACAGTCCGCTCTACAATCTTACCATTTTCACGGAAGATCACACCTGCTGATACTTCTGGATTAGAAGATGGCGTTTTAGACCAGTTTGTCCAACGACGATTTTCAGAGTGATCTCTATCATTGATATAGTCTACACGGTCATGAGAACTGTCGTCAATATCATTAGTTGCTGAAGCAAAGGCCTGGTTACTGTTTTCATCATAGTTAGGGTTATCTGAAAGAGCCTCACCAAGTTTATCTGTCACTCTTACAGTGAACTCTGCAGTAAGATTGCTACCAAGGACACGACCTCGAACAGTAAATTGACCTGCTTTTGTCAGATTTTCTGCTGGAACTTCTTCCCATTCAACTGTCAGGTCTTTTGCTTCGTAGCCGTCTTTACCTGTGAAGTAAACTGGAACCTTAGTCGGCAATTCAAGTGGTTGACCTAGTTGCAACAAGCGAGCTTGTTTAACCGCAGCAACTGGTTTACGAGAAAGTAAGTCTTTATCCTTAGTGAAGTGCAGACGGTATTCTCCTAAGATGTCGCCATTTTCAGCTTTCGCGATAACACGAACTGGCTCACCTTCACGAACACTTGGAACAACAGTCGCTAGACCATTGTTGCTAACACTTGCTGTTACTGCAGGAATTTTTCCATCGACAGACTCAAGGTAGTAGTCTGTCAAATCAGGGTTAAAGGTTGCTAAGTCTTTACCGTCAACTTGGATTCTTGTTTGTCCTTGTTTGGCTGCCGCAACTTGTTTCGCAAAGATTTGTACTTCTGTGATAGAAGTTCCAAGTTTGTTGTCTGCCCTTACCATGCGAATACGAACAGCATAGGTTTCAACTTTATCAAAGCTAAAGTGGTTCATTTCTCCAGCCTTGAGTTGAGCTGGAGCTTTGAGATTGCTTACCTCTTTCCAGTTTGCAGGATCGTTAAAGACATGTTCTTCATTACCTACAAAGCTAGGGTTTTTAGGTGCTGTTGGAACAGTCTTACCAATATAATACTCAATCACATAAGACTTCGGTGCGCCAACTCCATGGTCTTCGTGGAATCCGACACTTAGATTATCAACGGAGCGTTTGCTCAAGATACCTGAATCTCCAAACAGAACACCGACTGAAGCTTCTGGATTACTACGATTCCAGTTTGTCCAACGATTGGCTGGTCGGTCATTAAAGGAAATCAATTTATCGTTGACATTTGAAACAGGGTCGGTTGGATTTGAATCTGAAGCAAAGGCAAGTGGCAATTCTGAACCGGTCCATTGGTCAGAAATGTTTGCACCTTGCTCAGTTTGAGCAGATACGCGAACATGAAGTTTAGTTGTTAATTGAGTACCTTCTAAGCGACCATTAACTGTAAAGACACCTTCCTTAGCGTATTGCTCTGGACGAATCGCATCCCATACAACCTTAGCTGATGAAACGTGACCATTTGAATCATATGTACGAACGCTTTCTGGTAATTGTGGTGCTTCTGCGATTGGAGTTGTCACACTAACTTCTTCAACTGAAACGATGCCTTCTACAGATACTTTAGCACGCGCTTCCAGGTCAATTCCTTCAACTTTACCTAACACTTCAAAGCTTTGATAGTGGTCTAGTTTTTCTTTCGGAATAGCTTGCCAAGTGACTTTGTGAGCTTTAGGGAAACCTTTGTCATACTCAACCGTTACTGTTGATGGAAGAGTAGGTTCTTGGTGTAAATCTGTCACTACATTTACAGGACGGATGGATTGCGCAATCTTCTTCTCAGTATTGGCTTGTATAGTGAGATTGATTTGACCTGTAGCACCCTCATATTCAGCTTTCAGAGTAAGTGCTCCTGGTTTATGCAACTCAAGCATTCCTTTTCGGACTGCAACTTCCCCTTCACCACTTGTAGAGAAGCTCACCTTATCAGCTGGTAATACAGCTTGCGTTCCATCTTGATAATGAGCTCGAACCGACAAGTTGACTGTTTGGTCTTCTTTGAGACCGTCAGCTTGTTCCACTTGCAAGCTCAAGTGAGCAATTTTTGGTGCTTCTTCTAGGAATTGAATTGCATAGGTTTGAAGAGGGGCACCATCTTTAGACTGAACAAAGATGCTCGCACGCATGCCGTTTGCTGCGCTTGCTTGAAGAACTGTAACATCAGCATTTTCAGCACTTGCTATGACTTCTGGCAATTGGGCACCATAAGCAAGAGTGCGGTATTGCATTGGTTGTTGACTAGTAAGCCCTGTTACTGCCTCACCACCAACAGTAACAGTTGGCACTACAGGTGCTGCAGCTTTTCCTTCTTCTACCACAAGGGTTGCATGAATAGTTTCTCCAGCTAACTGACCAGTCATTTGAATACGTGATCCTGCTACTGAAAGTTTGGCTTTATCTGCTTCCGCAATCTCCCAGCTATCTACTTCGTACTCTTGTACACTTCCATCGGTTACAAGTATTGACACATATTTATCTACAGTGTTCAAATCTGCTCCTGGAGCAACACGTTTAACTGTTGGTAATTCTTTCGCAATTGCTAGAACCTCAACACGAGCCTCTACCTCACGTCCATTTGCTGTACCTTTAGCAGTCACAACTCCTGCTTGACTAACATCGACTTGAGACCAAGTTACTGGAAGTTTTTCACGACTACCATCGCTGTATACAAAACCTACTGTTTTCGGCATTTTTGGTTCTTTACCAATTAATGTACGAACTCTTGCTACTTCTGTCCCTAAAACAGTTTTTTCTTGTCCTTCTTTTTTACCAGTAAAGACAGTTACTTGACTAGATTTCAAGAGATCTGAATGGGCTGTCAGTGTGAATTTACCTGCTTGTTCAGTTGATTTGACAATGGCAACACCTTTACCATTAAATGCTTTACGAGTCCAAGAACCATCTGCTTGCGCCTTATAGCGTTCACGGCTGGCTTGTTCCCCGTTATCGACACCGACAAGTTGGCCTTGTCCGTGTAATTGGAAGCGAACCAGATTATTGGCAGTTGGTACTACATTCCCTTGGCTGTCAACGATTTCGTAGTAGATGTATGTCAAGTCTTTTCCATCTGCTGCGATTGCATGATCTTCTTTGATAAGACGAACAGCCGCTGGCTTACCAGCAGTCGTAATCTTATCTCGAGCAATTTCCTTGCCAGATTCATCACGAGCAATTGCTTCCAAGGTACCTGGTTGATAAGCAACTTTCCATTCAAGATAAAGTTCATTAGCATTAGCACCTTCTTGGTAAGTTCGTCCATCGCTAGTTTGTTTTTTGTTGAAAGTCTTAAGACCAAGAGATTTTCCATTCAAGAACAATTCTACACTTGCAGCATTAGAATAAGCACGTACAGGGATTTTATTTTCCGCGTCTGCTACATTGTCTATCAACTCTTTGTTTTCCCAGTTCCAGTGAGGAAGAAGGTGAACCATTGGTTTTTTCTTTGCAGAAACCCATTGACTTTGGTAAAGATAAAAGTCGTTTTTTGGAATACCTGCAGTATCTACGATACCAAAATAAGAGCTTTTAACCGGCGTGTTGTTTTGGTTATGCCATGGAGTTGGTTCACCGATATAGTCCGTACCTGTCCAAATGAACTGACCAGCATAGCCAGCATTGTCACGGTCAAATGTCCATGAAGCAGTTGCCGTTTTACCCCAACCAACACGGTCATTTCCATAATCTGACTGTTCATAGTTACGCCATGACTGATTACTTTGTACCCACTCACGCTCTGGGTGGAAGTAACTTCCTCTTGTACGCGTTGCTGAAGATGTTTCTGACCCATAAATCAACCAGTTTGGATGCTTAGCTCTAAGGGCTTTGTAATTATCTTCAGAGTAGTTAAATCCAACAGCATCGAGTTCATCAGCAATTTTTTCATGCCCACCGCTACCATTACCGAAACGGAACTTATCTGCTCCCATGGTAACATAACGAGTTTTATCAACATCCTTGATAACTTTGACTAGACGTTTAACAGTCGCTAGAGAATGAGGATCCCCATTTGCTTCACCGATTTCATTTCCGATTGACCACATAAAAACAGCGGGATTATTTTTGTCTCTCTCTACCATAGTACGTAGATCGTAGTCAGACCATTTTTCACCTTTTTTAGCCTCAGGATGGGTAGCATCTTTTTCAAAGAAACGTCCATAGTCATAAGGTTTCTTTCCGCCATACCAAGTATCAAAGGCCTCTTCTTGAACAAGTAAGCCAAGTTCAGCTGCAATCTGTAAAGTCTGAGGACTTGCTGGGTTGTGAGTCGTACGAATCGAATTCACCCCCATTTCCTTCATCTGTTTCAGTCTACGGTACTCAGCCTTGTAGTTTTCTTCTGCTCCAAGCGCTCCGTGGTCATGGTGCAAGGAAACTCCATGGAATTTAATGCGTTCACCATTCAAAGAGAAGCCCTCATTTGGAGTCCAGTTATAATATCGGTAACCAAACAGATCTTTCTTAGCATCAACTAATTGACCGTCCCGGTAAACACGTGTAACTAATTCATACAAGGCCGGTTTGTCATTTAAAACCGTCCAGAGTTTTGGTCTTTCAACTTCTAAAATCGCATCAAGACTAGTTACTTCATGTGCTTTCAAGGTACGGCTCTCTGTACGTACTAGACCTGTCACAGCCTGACCACCACGTTCAACGATTTGATATTCTGCTACAAGTTGATGGTCTTTGTCGTCCGTATTGACAATTTTACTAGTCACATGAGTTTCAACCTTGCCGTGTTGCTGTTGTTCAAGTTTTGGTGTTAAGATGGTTGTCCCATTTTTCTCAACATGAACTTTATCTGTCACTTGTAAAGTCACATCACGATAAATACCGCTACCTGAATACCAACGGCTGCTTGGTTGTTTGTTGACTGCATGAACAGCAATTACATTCTCACGTCCATCTTTGTTCAAATAGTTAGTGATGTCATATGAAAATTGGTTATAACCATTTGGGTAATGACCCACTAACTGACCATTGACATAAACTTGAGAATCCATGTAGACGCCATCAAAAGTGAGGCGAACATTTTTCTTGAGATCTTTTTCATCTAGTTTGAAAGTCTTGCGATACCAAGCTTCCCCACCGTTAAGCTGTCCACCTTCATTTTGTGCAGGAGATTCATGATCAAAATCGTTAAAGATACTCCAGTCATGCGGTAAATCTAATTTTTTCCACGTAGATACATCTGCATCCGGTTTAATGGCTTCTTTAGAATTCGCATTGAGTTTAAAGTGCCAATTTTGGTTAAAATTCACTTTTCTGTCTTCAATCATTTGATTGACTTCTTCATTTGTCACAGCTTTAACATCTTCCTTGAGCGGTTTTTCTTGACTTGAAGCTTGTGATTCTATCTTTGGAGCTTTTTCCTCTTTTGGAGTTACTGCTTTATCTTCTTTCTTCTCAGATGAAATAGACTCAGTGGCACTAGATTGTTTTTGTGCTGTACTTTCGACTACATTTTTAGTTTCCAAAGCTTGATCAACCTTTTCTTCTACTATAGGATTTTCCTCTTTAGGTTTCTCAGCAGTACGAGTAATAGGTGTTTCATCCGCATTAACTACAGATTCTCCAGCTATATTTCCTGCGAATAGAACTGCACAAGTTCCAATCATTACTGAGCAAGCTCCTACAGCAAACTTACGAATGCTATAGACTCTTTTACGATTCCAATGGCTTTTTTCCATAAAATCCTCCTTTTAGTAATCGTTTTCATTTTTGTGTAAGCGCATAACTTTTAATAGTCTTTTACCCTTATTTTATTAAATAATATAGGAATTTTCAATACTCTAGCATATAAAATAATATTTTTGATTGTTTTTTCTAAAATTTGTAGAAGAATTTTAAAAAAACTGAATGTAGTTTTAAAAGAAAAAATACTTATTAACCTTTAAATTAAAAGAAGTAAAAAAGTCCCTTTAAAAGGAACTTCTACTATTTATAATTAAAAGTTTCCCCTGCCAGCTTATCAGATAGCTTTGGAAAAAGAGTATAAAACTTATGGGCTAGGTTCAACAACATCGGGAGATTGAGTTCTCGTTTGTTTTTTCCTATAATCTTGACAATCTTTTTAGCCACTGCATCTGGTTTCAACAGGAAGCGTTCAACCGACTTGAGATAGGTGCCATCTGGGTCGGCTTGGTCAAAAAATCTTGTTCGGATTGGTCCTGGATTGACTGTTGTCACATAGACTCCATATGACATAAGTTCGAGGCGTAACGCATTTGAAAAACCAATGGCCGCAAACTTGGTCGCTGAGTAGAGACTGGACTTGCCAGTAGCAATCAAACCAGCCATGCTAACGATATTGATGATATGGCCGTTTTGGCTTTCCTTCATCCGAGCCGCAAGGCGACGAGACAGATTCATTAGGGCAAAGGTATTGACCTCGAACATCTGATGAATATCTTGGTCAGAAATCTGGTCAAATTCCTCAAAAATCCCGTAACCAGCGTTGTTTATCAAAACATCAATCTTGCCATAACGTAGATAGAGGTCTGCTACCAGAGTTTCTAAGGCTGAATCATCGGTAATATCGATTTCAACCAATTCTGCTTGTGGATGGTTTCCATAGAGTTGAGCTAATTTTTCCTTATTTCGACCAAGTAAGATGAGTTGGTCATTTGGCAAGAGTTTGACCATTTCTTGAGCTAGGCCACCGCTAGCACCTGTAATGAGAATAGTAGGCATACTTATCCTTTCCCAAGCTTTTAGATTTCCACTTCTTCCAAGTCTTTGACCACATGGACATTTTCAAAGACACTAGTAGCGTCTTTTTTGAGCTTGCTGATATCTTTTGAGAGGAAACGGGCACTGATGTGATTGAGCAAGAGGCGTTTGGCTCCTGCTTCTACCGCTACTTGTGCCGCTTGCATATTAGTAGAGTGGCCATGGTTACGAGCAATTTTTTCATCACCCTTGCCATAAGTGGACTCATGGACAAGGACATCGGCATTAACAGCCAGACGCACACTGGCATCCGTTTTTCGAGTGTCTCCTAAAATAGTGATAATTTTACCTGGACGTGGAGCTGAGATATAGTCTGCTGCCTTGATTTCAGTCCCATCTTCAAGAACAACGTTCTGACCATTCTTGATTTTCCCAAAAAGTGGGCCAAATGGGACACCAGCTACCTTGAGTTTTTCAGCATCCAGCGTTCCTTCTAGGTCCTTTTGCATGACACGATAGCCAACGCAGAAAATAGTGTGGTCCAACTCCTCTGCATATACAGTGAATTTATCGGTCTCAAGGATTTTTCCTAGAGAATCTTGGTCAAACTCATGAAAATGAATGCGGTAGGGCAGACGAGAACCTGACACACGAAGACTGGTTAAGACAAATGATTTGATCCCTAGCGGTCCATAGATTTCTAAATCTGTCTGCTCTTCATTGGCTTGAAAGGCACGACTAGAAAGGAAACCTGGCAAGCCAAAGATGTGGTCTCCGTGCAAGTGAGTGATAAAGATTTTGCTGACCTTACGCGGTCGAATCGTGGTTTCCAGGATGCGATTTTGCGTTCCTTCTCCACAGTCAAAGAGCCAAACTTCGTTAATCTCGTCTAATAATTTCAGAGCTAGACTTGAAACGTTGCGGGCTTTAGAGGGCTGACCAGCCCCCGTTCCTAAAAATTGAATATCCATTCGATACTTTCTAATTAATCAATATATAACATGGCTGTGCGGTTTTCCGATCGGAAATAGCGTTTGCCAGAAAAAGAAGCAGCTTCTTGTATTAACTCCTCTTGGCTGTAACCTTTAAGACGCTTGCGACCATCAGCCAAACTTTCCAAATCAGTCAAAGCTGTTAGATTCTCCACGCTAACAACTTCCTCATCTCCGACAGCCTTCATGTAAATCTTTCCAGACTCCTCAAAGACTAGCTGATGGGGAAAAATTTGTGCAATTTCAAAAAGCAAGTCATCAGAAATCTTCTCTTCATTCTCAGAGAAAATCCGACCAAGCCCCTCACTCTCATAACAAAAACCAAAGGATTTGCCAGACAGATTAAGCCGAATAAAAGGCTTGTTTTCTAGGGTGAAACTAGGTTCAGCATTGTAAAGATTCAGTTCCTGACTGAGTTCCGCAAAATAATCCGTCGCAGCCTCAGGACTCTTTTTCTGGTAGAGTTCTGCAAAGTAAGCATTGACCACGCTAGGTGGAGGAGTGATCAGTGCCAACTGCTCTTGATTTGTTTTACCAGCTAGAAGTTGATCTAGATAGACCTTGTCCAGACTTGTATAGCCCCCATATTTTAGAGCCAACGTTTTAATATCAGTCATAAAATTCCTCTAACCTCCATTTATTTTTCTCGGAAATGTAGCCTGTAATGACTTCGCCGTCTTCCTGATAATCACGATCTTCAAGAATCGCAACACTTTCTAAATCGTGAATCTTGTAGGACTTTGAAAAAGGCACTCGCAGGGTAAAGGGGTCAAAAATTTCCTTGATCTTATCCAGCAATAAAGCCTGCAACTGTTCGCGACTATCCTTAGATTTAGCAGAAATCAGTGCATAAGGCGTTTGGGTAGGCGTGAAATCCTCCACCAAATCCGCTTTATTATAAAGTGTCAGACGAGGAATATCTTCCATGTCCAGGTCTTTTATGATGGACAGAACTGTTTTTTCATGCTCCTCATGGTAAGGATTGCTGGCATCGATAACATGAACCAGAAGGTCCACATGCTTGCTTTCTTCCAAGGTCGACTTAAAACTGGATACCAACTCTGTTGGCAAATCTTGGATAAAGCCAACTGTATCAGTTAAAGTCACTTGGAGATTGCCTCCCAGATGGATACTCTTAGTCGTCGCGTCCAGAGTCGCAAAGAGCTCGTCAGCCTCATACTGGGTCTTACTGGTTAAGGTGTTCATGATAGTTGACTTCCCAGCATTGGTATAACCAATCAAACCAATCTTAAAGGTGCTTGACTCCAAACGTTTTTCTCTGACTGTCGCCCTATTTTTCTCAACGACCTTAAGCTGACGCTCGATATCCGTGATTTGGTTGCGAACGCTACGACGGTTCAGCTCCAGCTGGCTTTCACCAGGTCCACGGGAACCAATTCCGCCTGCCTGACGACTAAGCATAATTCCCTGACCAACCAAGCGGGGCAAGAGATACTTGAGCTGGGCAAGATGAACTTGAAGTTTCCCTTCATGACTTCGAGCCCGCATGGCAAAGATATCCAAAATCAACTGCATACGATCAATGACCTTGACACCCAGAACTTCCTCTAGATTGACATTTTGCCTTGGGGTCAGACGCTTGTTGACGATGACAGTGGTGATTTCTTCTGCATCCACCATAAGCGCAATCTCTTCCAACTTACCAGAGCCGACGAAGGTCTTAGAATCATATTTTTCACGTTTTTGTCTGTAGCTATCTACAACAACTGCTCCAGCTGTCTTGGCTAGACTGGCCAATTCTTCCATGGAGAGGTCAAAATTGTCCATCCCCTGCAATTCTACACCAATGAGCAGGACTCGTTCCTCTTTTTTCTCCGTTTCAATCATCTAAAAACTCCTCTATCTGGCATAAAATGCGGTCTTGCACACCAGCTTCTCCAATCTGATAAAAGGTGACCTGCATGCGATTACGGAACCAGGTCAGCTGACGCTTGGCAAAACGACGGGTAGCCTGTTTGAGACTCTCACTAGCTTCCTCCAAGGTCTGCTCTCCACGGAAATAAGGAAAGAGTTCCTTGTAACCAATCCCTTTAGCAGCCTGCACATCTGGATAATGGTCAAACAACCACTTGGCTTCGTCTAGAAGTCCAGCTTCAAACATCAGGTCCACTCGGTGATTGATACGTTCATATAATTGACTGCGCTCATCATCCAAGCAGATAATCAGCGGTTCATATAGACTCTCTTGATTTTCCAAATCCTGACCAAAATGGGCAATTTCCAAGGCACGCATTGCACGACGACGATTAAACTGAGGAATTTCAAGGCCTACTTGCTCCACAATATGAGCTAATTCCTCATCTGTATAAGGCTCCAAGCTAGCCCGATAGGCCAAAATTTCCTCATGGGGAGTCTCCCCACCTAGGTGGTAGCCTTCAAGCAAGCTCTGGATATAAAGCCCAGTCCCACCAGCAATAATAGCTAGCTTGTCCCGACTGTGAATATCCTCAATAGCCATCTTAGCTTCTGAAACAAAATCAAAAGCCGAGTAAGACTCGGTTACCTCTCTAACATCGATTAAATGATGAGGAACAGCTGCCTGCTCTTCTGGACTAGCCTTGGCCGTCCCTATATCTAGACCTCGATAAACCTGCTGGCTATCTCCACTAACCACTTCGCCATTAAAACGCTTGGCTACTTCAATGGCTAGAGCCGTCTTTCCAACTGCAGTCGGTCCAACAATCACAATTATTTTTGTTTTCATCTTTTTTCCTTGAAAAATTCCCATTTTTTCGTTACTATTATTATAACACAAAAAGGTCAGTCAGAAAAATGTGACCTCTTGAGGAGGCTGGCTGATTGAGAATATAAAGGAGGAAGACTCATGGCTAAAGGATTTGCTAAAGGTCTTGTAACAGGTGTCGCAGGAACTGTCGCTGCCGTCGCAGGTGCAGTATACGCATTTAAAAAGAAAGTGATCGAACCAGAAGAGCAAAAAGCAGCTTTCATCGAAGAAAACCGTAAAAAAGCAGCTCGTCGCCGCGTATCACGTTAAGAAACAAAAGAAGTTGGGATTTATTGTCTCAACTTCTTTTTTCTATTCTTTTAAATAGCTAGGTCAAACTTCAACTGTGGCTTGACAGGGTCATAATCCACCAACTCAAAATCTTCTGCTTTGATATCAAAGAAACTAGTCTCATCAGGAACATTTAAAACCAAGCGTGGTTGGCAGTTTGACGGCTCACGACGAAGCAATTCCTGAGCTTGTTCAAATTGATTATCATAGATATGGAGGTTGTTGATAAAGTAGAAGAACTTCCCAACCTTCCAGCCAAAATGCTTGGCAATCATCATTTGAAGAGCCACATACTGCATAGCGTTAATATGGTGGGCCACTAGCATGTCGTTAGAACGCTGGGTCAAGGTCGCATCCAGATAGATTTCTCCATCTACACGGCGGACATCAAACATGGTCTGAAAGGCACATGGGAGGAGGCCGTCCGTCTCCTCAAAAGCTTGATAATCCCAGAGAGAGATAATATTGCGGCGGTTCCAAGGGTTGGCTTCCAACTGCTTGAGAAGCTTATTGATGATGTCGTGTTTCTTAACGACCGCCCCGTAACGCTCACCAATAGTTCCCGTATCTCCCACTTCCCAGTCATTCCAGTAGTGAACATTGTACTTGTCATTAAGCACGTCTAGGCTATTTGACTGGTCTTGGTAAATCCAGAGCACTTCCTTGATGGCGGATTTGATGGCAATAGGACGCAAGGTTGTGATGGGGAATTCCCCTTTTGCTAAGTCATACTCTGCAAAGGCACCCGTTACATACTTGGAGTTGGCAACGGTTCCATCCTTGTACTTGGGACGAGCCTGCTCTGAAAAGACACCGTCTTTGAGGATTCGTTCAATATTTTCTTTAAAAATCGTATCTGCTTTTGTCATTTACTCTCACCTCATTTATTGTCCTAACTAGTATAGCATAAAAAAAGAAAGGAGGAAAATCACTCGATTTAAAGTAGTGTTTTTCTCCTTTTATTATTTTATTGCAATACAAGTGATGCTGCTCCGATAACTCCAGCGTCATTTCCTAGAGTTGCAAGAGCCAATTTAGTTGATGTGCGTACTTGTGGGAAGGTATTTTCGTCATAGACTTTTTGAACACCTTGTAGAAGGAATTCTCCTGCAGCTGATACACCACCACCGATAACGATGGTTGATGGGTTTAGGATTGAACCAATGTTAGCACAAGCGATTCCCAAGTAACGTGAGAAGTTACGGTAAACGATCAAAGCAAGGTCGTCTCCTTCTTTTGCCAAATCAAAGACAGTCTTAGCAGTTACTTCTTCTCCGTTATCAATCAAGCGTTTCAAGGCTGCATCACCTTCGTATTCATCAGCATAACGACGAGTCAAGTTGACAATCCCTGTTGCTGAAGCGACTGTCTCAAGGCAACCTTTCTTACCGCAAGTACATGCGATTGGTTGGTCAAAGTCAACAGTGATGTGGCCAAGCTCACCTGCTGCACCAGCCACACCGTGAAGCAATTTGCCTTCAGCGACGATACCGCCACCAACACCTGTACCAAGTGTCATAAAGACAACATCTGGTTGGTTATCACCAGCCCCCATCCAACGTTCACCAAGAGCAGCTACGTTGGCATCATTATCGATGAAGAATGGAATACCCAAGGCTTTTTCAATCTTCTCTTTGATTGGTTGAAGGGTTTTCCAGTTGAGGTTGTAGGCACCGATAACAGTACCTTTTTCACGGTCAACCACACCTGGTGATCCCATTCCAATACCTTGGAAGTCCGCTGCTGCCAATCCAAGCAGGTCTAAACGATGTTGAATAGACTCAATCATATCATCAACGATATGACTCCCCTCATCCAAAATATTAGTCTTGATAGACCATTTTTCTTGGATTTCTCCCTCTTGAGTTAAAATTGCAAACTTGATAGATGTACCACCAAGGTCAATCCCAATAATCTTTTGACTCATCGTCTTCTCCTTTTTAATTGAAAATGCTTACAGATATAGTATAACAAAATCGTTAGATTTGTGCAAAGCTTTGCATGAAAAAGTTACATCTAATAATTAATAACTATTTATCCCCTAGTTTTTGAATGGCATAGTTTGCTTCTTCTTTTGTAAATTTTCCAATCCAAGAAGAAGTTAGCCACTCATAAATCTCTGTCTTTGATAAATGGTTATTCTTTCGGTATTCTCTTGCTGTAATTAAGGCATTTGCTTTGTAATCTGCATTCAAGTGATCGATGGCATACTGCGCTGCTGAACTTGAAAAACCATACCACGTTAATGAGTCATAGAGAGCTTTTTTTGACTTATGTAAAACCGAATTATAGCTTTTCGCTTTATTTAAAGCAGCATTGTACTGCTTCCCATCTAGTTTTGGTTGCCGCACACCATCGTAGTCTACATAGTGACGGCCACCATCTACCCATTTGCCCCTTACCATTTTGCCTTTAGAATCAACATAGTAACGACCGCTATCTACCCATTCATTCTTGGCCATCTTTCCATCTGATTTGAGGTAATAATTTCCTACCCATTTATTGCGAGCAGAGCTTCCTTCTGCTGTTAGATAATAATAGGAACCATGCTTTTTATCATAAATCCAGTCACTTTTAACCTTTTTTCCATCAGAATCAACATAATAACGACCACCATCTACCCATTGATTTTTAGCTCTCTTCCCATCTGATTTGAGGTAGTAATTTCCTACCCAGCCAGTCTGAACTTTAGATTTTGATTTATCCTGTTTAGGAGTTGTTTCTTTAGGTTTCGGTGCTGGCTTCGGCGCAGGTTTTGGTGCCGGCTTCGGCGCAGGTTTTGGTGCCGGCTTCGGCGAGGGTTTTGGTGCCGGCTTAGGCGCGGGTTTTGATGCCGGCTTCGGCGCGGGTTTCTGTACTGGCTTCGGCGAGGGTTTTGGTGCTGGCTTCGGCGCAGGTTTTGGTGCTGGCTTCGGCGCAGGTTTTGGTGCTGGCTTCGGCGTGGGTTTTGGTACTGGCTTCGGCGCAGGTTTTGGTGCCGGCTTCGGCGCAGGTTTTGGTGCTGGCTTCGGCGCAGGCTTTGGTGCTGGCTTCGGCGCAGGTTTTGGTGCCGGCTTCGGCGCAGGTTTTGGTGCGGGTTTTGGTGCGGGTTTTGGTGCGGGTTTTGGTGCGGGTTTTGTATTCTCTTTTACAATCTTACCATTTTTAGATGCGTCCTTTTCTTGAGCAGATACTTTCTGAGATGAGAAAGGCAACATCCCCATTGTATCTGAAAGAGAAACAAGTGCAAAAGTAGTTGCTGCTAAACTTGTAACCAAAATTTTTTTTGATTTTCTCATAAAAATCTCCTTTTCTTATGATTTACACTTATAGTATATCATATCCTTAATCTTTTTTACATTAAAATAATAACTACACAAGCACTAATCTGAAGCTGAGCGAGTAGAAATTGAAGCTTATTTAAACGTAGGACTCAAACCGGCTGAGATTTTTGGGGAAACCAACGGGACATAGCATAGATGCCTTTGTTCACACCTATAAACTCCAATCCCTTTTTGAAATTGGAAAATCCATTCTGTTCTGGGTGGAAAGACAATAGAAGAACCTTCTATTTTGAACTTGGCTATAGTCCGCAAAAAAGCTGTTTGAGCTCACTCAAACAGCTTGAAAGATACTCTCTTAATCAGAGGAACAACTTTGTTGTACTTGACTTGTCAATTGGTGTTAAAATAGTCATTCTAAATAATTAGTCACCTAAATGTTGAATTGCATAGTTTGCTTCTTCTTCTGTAAAGCCATCTATATAAGAGGTCAATTGATTGAAAAGACCAGATTTAGACATATTAAATAATTTTCTATAGTTCTTAGCATTAAATAAGGCATTATATTTATAATCGGCTTCTAAATGATCAATCGCATATTGAGCTGCATCATTTGAAAATTTATCAAATTCAGAAGTTAATTGTCTATACATACGTTTTTTTGACATATGGAATAGCGAGTTATAACTCTTTGCCTTTCCTAAAGCAGCAGAATATTCACTATTGGTTGATGCTTTAGTTTCCCATAATCCATTAGATCCTACATAGTAACGACCTCCATCAACCCATTCACTTTTAGCCATCTTACCGTTTGATTTGAGGTAGTAATTTCCTACCCAAGTATTACGAGCGTAGCTACCTTCTGATGTTAGATAGTAATATGAACCATAGTTCTTATCATAAATCCACTCACTCTTAGCCATCTTACCATTTGACTTCAAATAATAATTGCCTGACCACGCATTGCGAGCATAGCTACCTTCTGATGTTAGATAGTAATATGAACCATAGTTCTTATCATAAATCCATTCACCTTTAGCCATCTTACCATTTGACTTCAAATAATAATTGCCTGACCAAGTGTTACGAGCGTAGCTACCTTCTGATGTTAGATAGTAATATGAACCATAGTTCTTATCATAAACCCACTCACCTTTGGCCATCTTACCATTTGATTTAAGGTAGTAATTACCCACCCAAGTATTACGAGCGTAGCTACCTTCTGATGTTAGATAGTAGTATGAGCCGTAGCTCTTATCATAAACCCACTCACCTTTAGCCATGTATCCGCCTGATTTGAGATAATAGTTACCTACCCAAGCGTTTTGAACATAATTTCCTGATGCATCTAGATAGAAGTATGAATTATATTTTTTATCAAAAATCCACTTACTAGTGACTTTTTTACCATTTTGATAATAGGATGAACCTACCCAACCAGACTGAACTGTAGGTTTTGATGTTGGCTTCTCATCTGGTTTTGGTGTTGGCTTTGGTTTTTCATCCGGTTTTGGTGTTGGCTTTGGTTTTTCATCCTTTTTTGGTGTTGCAGTAGTTGATTTTTTATCAGTCAGCTTCTTAATGGCCTCTTTAAACTCTTCTACTGTTCCTTTCCACTCTATGTAATTGGCACCCGACTTATTCTCATTAGCTATATAGTTACGATCGGATTCTTGGAAATAAGATAATTCTGGAGTAGTTTTTGTAGCCCCAATAATAGGAATATTAACAGTTCCCTTCCATCTATTAAATATTTCTGCATCATTCGGAAGAATAATATAATATTTTGCAGTTGGGGTAAGAGTTTGTGTGTCAGCCTGCACCGTTTGCGCTGAAAAAGGTAGAACTCCTGTTGTGTCAATTGTTGACAATACTCCAACTGTTGAAAATGCCAAAGCACATACTAATAATCTTTTTTTATTCATTTGATATTACCTTTTATCCTATTTTTTAATTTCTTATTTAACCCATTTACCTGAACCATCTACACGATAACCATCTGGTGTACGTTCATTAACAGCCATTTTACCGTTTGATTTAAGATAGTAATTTCCTACCCAGGTGTTACGAGCATAACTTCCTTCTGATGTCAAGTAGTAATATGATTTATAGTTACTATCATATATCCACTCACCTTTAGCCATCTTACCATCTGATTTGAGATAATAATTACCTGACCAAGTGTTACGAGCGTAACTGCCTTCTGATGTCAAGTAGTAGTATGATTTGTAGCTACTATCGTAGACCCACTCACCTTTAGCCATCTTACCATTTGATTTAAGGTAGTAAGCTCCTTGCCATGCATTTTTTGCATAAGAACCATCTGATTTCAAATAATACCAAGCTTGATAAGAAGAGTCATAAATCCATTCGCTCTGTGCCATTTTACCATCCGCTTTCAGATAATAGCTTCCCTGCCAAGCATTTTTCACTGGATTTCCATTTCCATCAAAGTAATACCATGCACCATCCTGCTTAACCCAGCCACTTGTTGTTGCTGAACTTGTATTGTTTTGAGCCGAAGTTGATTGCTTTGCTTTGAAAGCACCTTTTGGGGCATTTTTCAATTCACACGCCACACCATCATGATCACGGTCTAACTTGGCAGAATAACCAGGTTCTCCCTCATGAATATCCGCATATCCATTCGCCCAAGCTTCCTTACAGCTAGAAAAATGAATGTTTTCTTCCGCTAACACAGGCTGTGAAAACAAGGCTAAAACTGGCAAGGTAGCCAGACTCATTTTAAAAAATAGACGTTTGTTCATTTCTTTCTCCCATAATTATAATATCGTTTTTAATGTTGTTTTATCAAACTTATTTCAGCAATTCAAGAAAACTTCTAGTTATTGCTGCAAACTCTTTTGGTTTGGCTCTATTCAAGACATGAGGACCGTCAGGGATAATCTGGAACTGGGAATTTGGCATCAGTTCTTGAATAGCTTTCATTGAACTGAGATTAGGCTTATCTTGACTACCACAAATTAACAAAGTTGGATAGGGACAATTCTTTGCAATCTCTCTTAAATCAAGTGTTTTTAATTCCTCAGAAACTCCAACCAAAAGCGATTTATCTGCTCCCTGTTTCTCAAATGTCCTTTTGGGGAGTAGTTTAAATATCAGCAACTGAATGTAAAAAGGGATATTGCCAGCTAGTTTCAATGGACAGCCTGACAAAACCAAAGCCTGAAGATTTGGCAAATCGTAACTTGACAACTCTAATGCAAGTGCAGCTCCTAAGGACAAACCGATTAGGACAAAAGGTTCTGTCTCCTCTGACAAGTGCTGATAAATGCGCTCCTTAGCTTCTTGATAGGTAGCAACTCCGGAAGGAAATAACTCTAGGGCTTCAGAAGGATAATCTACAAGCAACTCTTGCACTTCTTTCCAACTATCTGCTGACTGACCTAGGCCATGTAAAAATATTAATTTCATTTAGTTCTCCCTTACTGACAGCTCATACAAGCCCCTGACTGCATTACAGCCATAGATAGCTTCTGCTTGGGCAAAATCTGCCAAGGTCAAGACTTTCTCTTCTATCTGTCCTGTTTCCAGCAAATGCTGACGGTAAATGCCTGGTAAGATTCCAAGTCGGACTGGCGGTGTATAGAGTTTCCCATCGATTTTCAGAACCAAATTTCCGATAGAGGTTTCAAGAAGTTCTCCAGACTTATTGTGGTAAATGATCTCTTGCTCCCCTAGATTCAAATGCGGTCGGTGAGTCGTTTTGAAGTAGGTAAAAGCTTGTTGCAAATTGGCTTCCTGAGGGCAGAGTTGGGCCTGACAAAAGCTTGTACTAAGGGGTGTTAATACTTGGCGATCGACTTCTATCTCTCCAGACTTGCTGAGAGAAATTCGCAAGCGGTAATCTTGATTAGCATCACAAGCCTGACACTCTGCTTCAATCTTTTGTCTCAAAATTTCTGGGTCAAAAGGAAAAGCAAAATATCGACTTGCCTTTCTCAGTCTTTCTATATGTTGCTCTTCAAACAGCAGTTGTTTTTGGCTGATTTTCCCAGTCGTAATCAGTTGGAAACGAGCTTGTTTACGATAGAGAACAGCAGCCTTTTGATGAACCTCGCGGTATTCAGATTCCCATGTGCTATCCCATGTAATGCCTCCGCCTACTCCATAGATGGCATTCCCTTGATGCAGTTGAATGGTCCGAATGGCTACATTGAAAATTCGTCGCCCATTTGGAAGCAAGAGACCAATGGTTCCACAATAGACTCCGCGCGGTTGTGGCTCCAAGTCCTTGATAATCTCCATAGTCGCAATTTTCGGTGCTCCCGTTATGGAACCGCAAGGAAAGAGAGAGCGAAAGGTTTCAACAAGGTCAACATCTGCTCTCAACCGACTCTTGATAGTCGAAGTCATCTGCCAAACAGTCGAATACTGCTCCACTTGACACAAACGCTCCACATGTTCACTTCCCACTTCAGAAATACGGTTCATATCGTTGCGCAAGAGGTCCACAATCATCATATTTTCAGAGCGATTTTTGGGATCCTGTTCCAACCAACTGGCCTGCTCCAAGTCTTCTTGGTCAGTCACTCCACGCTGAGTCGTTCCCTTCATTGGTCGCGTTGTCAACTCACGGTCATTTTGCTCAAAAAAGAGCTCTGGACTCATGGAAATCACTGCCATCTCGTCATGTTCAACATAAGCATTGTAGCCCGCCTCCTGCTCTACTACCATACGATTGTAGATGGCAAAAGGATTGGCACTTAAGTCTTGTTTGAGTTGGACGGTGTAGTTTACCTGGTAGGTGTCCCCCTGCCGCAAATGATGATGAATCTGGGCAATAGCCTTTTCATAATCCTCTGCAGACGTTACTTCCTGCCAATTTGAAGGCAAATCAACCTCATCATAAGTCAGAGGAATAGGGGATGTTTCTACGCTGTCATGAACTGTAAAATATAGCAGGTACTCTCCCAGTAAAGGAGCTTTATGAACTGCTAATTTCTCCTCAAAAGCAGGTGCAGCCTCGTAGCTGACATAGCCCACCACATAATAACCTTGCTCTTGGTAGCTTTCCACTTGTGCCAGCAAATCTGCCACTTCTGCTAAATCTCTCGTTTTTAACTCTTTAATAGGCTGGGTAAAGGTGTATCTCTCCCCCAAAGCCCTAAAATCAATCACTGTTTTTCTATGCATACCTTAAGTATAGCACAAAAAGGCAGATCCAGACAAAGCTGATCTACCTTTTTATTATTTTCTTACTATTGATTATGCTTTAGTGAATAAATCACCAGCAAATCCATCTGATTTCTGCAAGAGTTGTTTGTAAACCTTCCATTTAAGATCTACAGTATTCTTGAAATCATTACCTTGAAGGTCTTTTTCGACCGCTGCATCAAATAAAGTCTGAAGTTGTGCGTAAGTTGAAATCTTTTGACCATCGATTTCAATTTCAACAAAACCTCTTTGGGCTTTTTCGTGTACTTCATGATACCATGCTTTCTTCCATGCTTCTAAGCTTTGGAATTTGCCGTTAGAAACTTTATTAATAATAAAGTCATCACCAAGACCTACATTACCTGCTGCTTTAGATTCTTGTTTGTATTTGTTTGATGCATAACCTAAGAATCCATCTAGATAACCGAAGTACCCCCACATACGGAAGGTATTATGTTTGAATGAGATTGAACCAACCGCACTCTTACTTGTATTACCACCATAAATACCTGTCATCATATTTACTACAGTATAAGCAGAATCAAATCCTTCAGTACGGTAATGACCATTTCCTGGTAATCCATGTTTCGTTGCAAAGTTTCCATCAACCAGTTGATCAATACTTGTCAGCTTCGTATTCTTTTCGCCATCATTCAAATCACGAACTAAATCCCATTGGTGTGGTTCACCAACTAAGCCATTGCGATCCGCTTTTTCACGATATTTCTTATCGATCTTCTTGAACCACTTATCATTTGTTCCAGTATTTTTCTTGATTACAGACTCAGCTTCTAAGTAATCAAGCATCATCATGGATTCATTGTAATTCTTCATGTAGTGATCGATTTTCTCACGACTATTTAACACATTTGGATTATAGTTGTAAATTTGATTTCCATCATTTTGACGTTCGTAAGCCATGTTTAATCCTAAGGCACCATATTCACCATTTGGATTTGAAACTGATGGTGATTGCAACATACCTTGAGCAAAGGCTTCAACGTCTGTTCCTTCACGGTGACGCCATGTTCCTAAGTAGGCCATACGGTCATTGATGTGAGTTGTTTCGTGAGTGAATGCAGATGTACCAAAATCACTAATCATGCTAGAGATGATGTAATATACGGCCTCTTGTGGTTGTGGATTTTGGAAGATATAAGCGTATGCACCCATTCCATTGTATCCGTGCCACTTATCAGTCGGACCATAGAATTCACGAATTGGAGCAAAATCGCCTTTCTTCGTATGTCCCATACGGTCAACCCATCCCAAACCTGGTACATCATGGTTATCCCAAATTGCAGATGGTACCATATTTTCACTCTTAAGAAGATTATTTCGTACATTATCAGCAGCAAGTCTTGACCAGAAATCTAAATAATTGATTTGTTCTTGCGCACGTAAATCAACCTG
Source organism: Streptococcus sp. 27098_8_86 (assembly GCF_041432595.1). Classification (GTDB taxonomy): domain Bacteria; phylum Bacillota; class Bacilli; order Lactobacillales; family Streptococcaceae; genus Streptococcus; species Streptococcus pneumoniae_F. The sequence goes on along the minus strand of NZ_JAPVZW010000006.1, from coordinate 57,501 downwards.
CTTCTTGAACGCTTCACGTTCTTCTGCTGTGTTCTTACCATATTTCTCAAATGAACTAAAGGCAATGGTATTATAGGTCGTAATTAAGATCATATGCGCTTTCTTCAAATTCAGAAGTGGTAAAATATAACGTCCGTGATGCCCATTATTAATTACTTCATATAATTTATGTTTCTTATTAGCGAAATCTGGATTTGATGATTGTTTCTCAACAACATAAGCGTTATCTGCAATGTTATTCTTGAACCAAGTATTCATATCTGTTTCACTAGTGAATAATTCCATGTTGTACTTCAGGAATTCGTGTAAGTTAGCTTTACCAGTAGCACTTGCAAGAGCTCTGTTAAATGCATCATGTGATTGATCACCTTTTAGGTTGTTACCATTTGAAGCGAAGCTGATTAATCTATCAAGTACGTTAACGTTCTTACCGTAGAAATCCGGTTTGAAGGTCATCATATTTTTGATATTTAATCCGTCAAATTTAATTCCATAGTATTGATTAAAGTAAGCCAGAGCTAACATAATCTTAGCTTTGTTATCTTCAACTTTTTTAACTAAGGCACGTTGAGCTGCTTCGTCCGTATTTAATTGATGGTCTTCATTTTCAACTAAAGCTTTAACTAAAGCATCAAGATTATCTTTTACTTCTTTGAAGCTTTCTTCCATGTATAACATCTTAGGATTGTTATTAATCTTACGAACTTCATCTGAATCAAGTTCAACAGAAGCTAATTTAGCTTTGATATCGCTGATCAATTGTGTCCTATCTTTAACAACCATATTTGGTGTATAGACAATATCACCCAATCCTTCAATACTATATTCACGAACTTGTTGAACCTTAGATTCTTTTTGTGTAATAGCCTTAATTTCTTTCGTCTTATCAGCGTAATGAATCATAATATGGTCAGCATCTGATAAGTCGGTCACAAATTGTCCATCTTTCATACCTGTAACAGATAAAACTTCAGTAGTTAGTAATTTAGAATCTGCAGGAATCTTGTTCCCTTGGTTGACAATCCATTCTTTATTGTAGAATGGTTGAAGTTTTTCGATGTTACGATAAGCAAGTTCGCGAGATACGTCATAATCTTGAGTATCTTTATAAGTATCTATTTTTGGTTTTACGTTATTAAGTGCATCTTCAACAAGAGGTTTAATTTCAAACTTATCAGCTGTAATTCCGAATGATTCTATTTTTTTATTTGCATCTTCTAGGCTGATTTCTTGGATTCGATTACTACGAGAACCGTTAAATGAGTGAGAACCTTCACTCACATCTTTAACAACGTAGTTTCTTTCAATCCAGTTTTTTGTGTAATATCCACCTTCTGCTTCTAAATCTCTAGAACCGTAGAATTCTTCACCGTTTTTGACTTTCATCATTGAAACTGTGTCAGCAACACGCCCCCATGTCCAGTTTTTACTAATGAAACCACCTACCTCAACAGGGTTCTTCACATCAATAGTTCCTTTAGTAACAGCGTTACGAACAGAAGCGTATTTATCAATACCATTAGGATCAGAACCATTATCTGTTCTAGCAACAAGACCACCAACACGTGCTCTATCTGCAACAATATCAGCATCTACGTATGCATGTTTAATATTACCACGCCAAAGTTCTCCGGCGATACCACCAAGATCCCAACCTTTATTACCGACACCTGTTAGTTTACCGATGAAAGCAACATTTTTAAGAAGTCCACCAGTATCTCCTTTATTTACGATACCAGCAATACCATCTTTACCAAGGATACTACCAGTTACCTTAACATTTTCAACTGTGGCATTTTTAATTACTCTTGATAGTGCGGAAATATTTTCAATCCAAGGCATATTAATATTAACATTACCTAAGTTAATGTTTTTAACTGTACCGCCTTCAACGTTATCGAATAACTGACGAGCCATATTATGAATGGTATATTGTTTACCGTCAACACTTGTTAAAGTTCCGCTAAATTTACCAGGTACATATTGTTTATTCGGAGTTGGTACATTTGCTGCATTCAAATCTGCACCAAGTTTAAAGGTACCACTTGGATTAGCTTTCATAGCCGTTACTAGGTCGTTAAAGCTATAATATACATCACCATCGTGTGCTTTTTGTTTTTCAAAGTAATGGACATACTCTTCGCTAAGTGTGTTGTCAGCATTCCGTTGAATCAAATCAGGTGCTTTGGCAGTGACTTTGTATAAAGTTTTTCCGTCTTTTTCTACTTCTTCAATCTTGTCAACAGCCAGTCTTGTAACTTTGTTGTCGTGAGTTGTAACTCGTAGGTAGAGTGGAGCAACATCAGCTGGTTTTTCTGTCAGCAAACTAGTATCTGTTTCATTACCGTCAGCATCCACACTCATCAAGCTTGTTTCTTTGATGTTTTTGATTTCAACTTTTTTGAGGTCAATTCTTAGCGGTTCTTCTTTAAGAACTTCTTCCTCATCACCCTCACCACGGTCATAAACCATCTTAGTTTCAAGTTTATAATCCTTGTAGTACTGCAAATCTGTCAAGGTCGTTGTCAAGTCGTCTGGTGAAACATTCAAAGTTTTAACAATTTCATCACCCTTTTTCAGAGTTAAGGTAATAGATTTAATGGCTGTCTTACTTGGATTTTCCAAATTATAACGAATTTGAGATGATCGTTTCAAATCATTAACATCAACAAGTGACAAACTTAAGATTGGTTTTTCAAAGTTTTTAGTTCCTAATTTGACGATACGATCTTGGTCTAACTCCAGAACCTGTTCCACAATTTTAGGTGCTTCTTCAGTTTTTAAACCTTTGAGAGTTTTGTAAGTCTTGGTAACTTTTTTCTGCCCATCTTTTCCTTCTTGGACAGTAACTCTTTCACCCTTTTTCAGTTGGTCATCTTCTTTAAGAACTTCCTTAAATGGAATCTTTTCAAGACTTTCTTCCACCAGAGTTCCTTCAATTGGTTTTGTCCCACGGCTTATTTTTTTAGTGACTGGTTCTTTGACAACAGTAGTTGTTGTATTTAAAACTTGGTCAGTCTCAACACCTTCGAGAGTCTTATAAGTCGTTTTGGTAATTTTACTGCCCTTTTCTCCATCTTGAACTACAGTTTCTTCATCCGTATATTTGGTTGGATCCTCGATAATTTCTGTCTTATAGTCAATCTCAGTAGTAGTTTCTTTCGTAACCGCTCCCTCAGTTACTTTGTACTCAGGTAACTGTTCTTGTATAAGGGCTTGACCTGCTTTACCTTCCTCTTGTGTACCTTTTACTTCTACTTGGGCTTCTGGTAATTTTGGCTGTGTCAGAGCTTGACCTGCTTTACCTTCTTCTTGAGTGCCCTTCGTTTCAACTGGAGCCTCTGGCAATTCGGGTTGTGTTAGAGATTGTCCTTCTTTGCCTGCCTCTTGGGTTCCTTTTGCTTCAACTGGAGCCTCTGGTAGTTCTGGTTGTGTTAGAGCTTGACCTTCTTTGCCTGCCTCTTGGGTTCCTTTTGCTTCAACTGGAGCCTCTGGTAAGGTTGGTTGCGTTAAGGCTTGACCTTCTTTGCCTGCCTCTTGCGTTCCTTTAGCTACCTGATGCGTTGGTTCAGCTTGTGGTACTGGAGTTGGGGCAGGTTGCTCTTCTTTCTTAGTTCCGACTGCAATGACTTGCGAAACAGGATTTTGAACCACTTGGTCTTCGATGACTTCTCTAACTTCTTGACCATTAACCATCGATACTTTGGTTACAATGCGACGCTGACCATTTACTCCAGCTGTGACGATACGAGTCTGTCCTTCTGCTAGATTGGTATCTGGGCTTGTGACTGTTTCAAAAGGAATATCTACCAAGCTCTCTTCCAGTCTTGACTGAGGTTTCTCAGAAACTGGTTTTTCTTGAACTACTTCTGTCTTATCAATTTCATTTGCACTTTGCTTTTCTACTGGCAACTGAGGCTTCTCAGCTGAAGCTGGCCTTGATGGATGGAGTTCTGCTTCCTTGAAGTATCCAATGTATTCATAGCCATCAATGTGGATAATCCCTTCAGCCAAACCTTCATGTGTAGAAGCCGAAATAGTTTGGTTATAAGAAAGCAATTCTTTATTTTCAAACGCAAATGTGGTGAAAGGAACAAAGTTGCTTGCACCAATCGAACTAATTAATAAGACACCAAGCACCTTACCACGATGTTTTTTAGAGATTAATAAAACAGCCAAAGAAGCCGTAGCCAACCCTATACCAGCCAAGGCTAATTCTTTACTCCCTGTATAAGGAAGTTCTTGGTAGGTACTAGCTTTCTTTCGATACACTGCATAGATAATATCATCCTCTTGAAACTCCGAAGGGACTTCATGGTGAATTAAGGCTTTTTCAGACTCGGTCAATTCCTGCTCCGCCAAATAACGGTAATGAACGCTATGAGCTCCACCAACTTCATTGGCTTGTACCTTATCTACTGAAAGGGCACTTGCACCAAAAAGGAAGGCCCCGATGGCTACAGGACCAACCCCAACAGTTAACTTGCGAATGGAATATTTAGTAATTTTTTCAAGTTGTTGTTTTGTTTTTCTCATTCTTATGACTTTCTAATAGAATCTTGCGGATAGTGCGCACGCGCACCTCCAATTAATTTTGGACGACTAGCAAGAGCCGTTACATGGGCATGCCCAATTTCTCTCAAAAGAGGGCGAATCGGAACCTGAACATGCTTGACATGCATGCCAATTGCAGTGTCTCCGATATCCAATCCAGCATGAGCCTTGATAAATTCAACCTCAACTGGATCTTGCATAAACTTGAAGGCTGCCAACTGACCTGAACCTCCTGCATGAAGGGTAGGAAGGACACTAACTATTTCCAGAGCAAACTGCTCTGCAACCTGACGTTCAACAACGAGGGCCCGATTGACATGTTCACAACCTTGAACAGCTAGATGAATTCCTTTTTCCTCTAGGATGTCTAGAATGGTCTTCACAATGATTTCCCCAATTTCTTGGCTGGATTCCTTGCCAATCTGACCACCTATCACTTCACTAGAAGAAAGGCCCAAAACAAAGATGGATCCTTGCTTCAAATTGGCCTTTTCTAATACATCTTTTACAATCTGGCTTGTTTCTCTTTGAATGTCTTTTTCCTTCATACTTGATACCTCTTTTGTCATTATCTATCATATCGTTTTTTCTACTTTTTAGCAAGATAGACAACCTAGAAAGCTTGCCCAATTACGCATAAAACTCCCAGAATGAACTGGGAGTTAGCTAGTTTCTATTCTATTTATGTATATTTCAACTGTCGTACCTTTTAAAGGGACAGAATCGATCTTCATCTGATAGTTTTCTCCAAAATGAAGTTTGAGCCGTTGATCAACATTTTGAAGACCAACTCCCCCACGTTTGAGCTGACTTTGACTACTATCGCTAGCATCTTGGAAGCCAACTCCATCATCCTCAATGCGGATGACCAATCCTGAATCCTGTTTCTGGACAGAGACTCTAATATGACCCTGACCTTCTTTCTCCTTGATTCCATGGTAAAGGGCATTTTCTACCAAGGGTTGTAGGACCAGCTTGGGCAAAACTAGCTGACCAAAGGCAGGATTTTCAGCAATTTCGTATTCCAGCTTATCTCCATAGCGTTGTTTCTGGATAAAGAGATACTGGCGGACATGGTTGATTTCGTCAGACAGGCAAATCAAATCCTTTCCTTGATTGAGCGCCAAGCGGAAATAGGTTGCCAAAGACTTGGTCACCTGAACCACTCGCTGACTGTCCTGAAATTCAGCCATCCAGATGATAGTGTCTAAGGTATTATAGAGGAAATGCGGATTAATCTGGCTTGATAGGGCTTGAAGTTGGTACTGACGGGTCGTTTCTTCCTGGATACGAATATCTATCATCAACTGATCAATCTGATCCAACATGGCATTGAACTGGCGAGTCACCTCTCTTAGTTCATAGGCACCCGCTTCCTTGGCACGAAGATTTTGAGCACCAGAAGCAATTTCCAGCATGGTTTCTCTCAAATCCTTCAAAGGGGCAATCCAGCGCTTGAGACTGAACCACACCAAGCAGAGACAGGCAAGAAGTGATGTGACACTAGCCCCAAGCAAGGTCCACAAGAGTTGACTCCGAACCTTGTCTAACTTTTCCAGTGATGACACGCCAAGCACCGTCCAATCAGTTCCAGCAATCTTTTCTTGACTGACGTAGGATTTGTGATCTGGAGTATAGCCCTGCCCTGTCTCAATATAGGGTTTCATGGCCTCCATTTCGCTAGACGAACTATAAACTGTGTGTTGAGGATGATAAACAAATTCATGATTTTCATTGATGATAAAGGCAAAGCCCTGCTGACCCAACTGAAGTTGGTTAAGATAGGCTTCCAGAGTTTCGTAAGAAATATCCAAACGAAGAACGCCCAGATTAGCTCCCTTTGCATCAACAAGTTCTTGAGTGACAGAAATGACCCACTGACTATCTGATTTACGAGCTGGTGTCAAAACGGGCTTAGCTCCCTGATGAATAGCCTTTTGGTACCAATCCTCAGCCATCATATCAGAGGAGGTTTTCATCTGCACACTATCATCTGTAGAAATGACCTGACCGGATTTGGTGACCAGAACAACAGTTTTCAAGTCCTGGTCTGCCTTCAAGATAGTCAAAAACAGATTTCGGATTCCCTTGACCTTGTCTTGACTGGGATTCTCAGCATAAGCTAGGACGTCCGCCTGCTGGGTCAAGCTAGTCGAGGTGGTTTCTAATTTTTTGATATAAGAATGGATAAAGTGACTAGTCTGGCTGATAGTCGTTTGGCTATTGCCTTCAATGGTAGCCTCAATGGCTGAAGAACTAGATTGATAGTAGAAAGTCCCAACCAGAGCTAGGAGAATGAGAAAGACCAGAAAGATAGAAATAACCATTCTAACTAGGAGTGAAGAACGCTTCATCGGCCTTCTCCCTTCTTAAACTGACGAGGTGTCACACCTGCAATCTGTTTAAAACGTTGGGTAAAATAGTTCATATCTTCAAAACCAACTTTCTCTGCGATCTCATAAATCTTCAGATCGGTAGTTAAAAGCAAAAGCTTGGCTTGTTTGACACGTTCTCTCACTAGGTAATCCTGAAAAGGCAGGCCCAATTCTTTCTTAATCAAAGAACTCAAATAAGTCGGACTAAAGCCTAAGTCATTTGCTAAAGACTTTAAACTAAACTGGCTATCAGCCAGATGGGACTGGATTTTCTGGGCCATGTTTCCTTCAAACTTATCGGTCAATAAATCTTGTAACTGCTCTTCTTTCTCTTCCTTATCCAACTTTTGCTTGATTTTCCCCAGCATTTCTTCGATATCCTGACGAGAAAAGGGCTTGAGTAGGTAATCATCCACACCGAGTTTTACAGCAGACAAGGCATAATCAAAATCATCGTAGCCTGTTAAAAAGACCAAATGCACCTGAGGATAGGTTTCTCGGACCAGACTGGCCAACTGAATGCCATTTAGCTGAGGCATGTTGATATCAGTTAAAATGATATCTGGCACCTGTTTTTGGATCAAGTCCCAAGCCTGCCTTCCATTTTCAGCTTGACCGATGATTTCCATATCGTAGGCTGCTACATTGACCAGCTTGGTCAATCCTTGTCTTACCAGATATTCATCTTCTACGATTAAGATTGTATAGGTCATGCTTCTCTCCTTTGTCACTTACTAGTATCAGTATAGCAAAATTCTCCTCTAACTGCTTAGGAAAGACTTCTTAATCAACATAATCTAGTAAATAAGAGTAACCTTTTTCTTCCATTTGGTCTTTGGGAATAAAGCGGATAGAGAGACTATTAATACAGTAGCGCAAGCCCCCCTTGTCCTGAGGCCCATCTGTAAAGACATGGCCAAGGTGAGAATCTCCAACTCGGCTTCGCACTTCCATGCGTGTCATATTGTAAGACTTATCTTCCTTGTAGGTGGCAACATCTGGACTGATGGGTTGGGTAAAACTAGGCCAGCCACAACCAGACTCAAACTTATCCTTTGATGAAAAGAGAGGTTCACCAGTTGCTACATCCACATAGATACCAGATTCAAATTTATCCCAGTAACGGTTTGAAAAAGCTCGTTCTGTTTGATTTTTCTGGGTAACTGCATACTCCTCAGGTGACAGGGTTTTTTTCAATTCTTCATCGCTTGGTTTGGGATATTTGCTGGCATCAATGACGGGATAGGCAGCCTGATTGACATTGATATGGCAGTAGCCATTTGGATTTTTCTTGAGATAGTCTTGATGGTAATCCTCTGCCACCACAAAATTCTTCAAGGGCTCCTTTTCAACTGCCAGAGGTTGGTCGTATTTCTTAGCAACTTCATCAAAGACTTGGTTAATTACCTCCAAATCCTTTTCATCTGTGTAATAAACACCGGTACGGTACTGGGTCCCCACATCATTTCCTTGTTTATTTTTACTGGTTGGATTGATAATGCGGAAGTAATGAAGCAGGATTTCTTTTAGGGAAATTTGTTTGGCATCATAAGTAACATGAACAGTCTCCGCATGACCTGTTTGGTTAATCAATTCGTACTTGGTTGTTTCCCCTCTACCATTTGCATAGCCTGAAACGGCATCTGTCACTCCGGGAACGCGTGAGAAATATTCCTCAACTCCCCAGAAACAACCTCCAGCCAGATAAATTTCGTGCAAGTCTGCATCTTTACTCACTTCTGTTTTTTTCACTGTTTTTCCTCCTTGGCTAACTGATGCTTTCTCAATTTGCGAGCTATCTGTCTGCCCTGCATTTCGCATCAATAGAAAATAGAAACCGCTTATGGCTAGGAAAAAGATTCCTGCCAAGACAAACAATTTTACTTTATCATTCATGACCTTTCTCTACCCCATTTCTTTCAATGTCTTTAAAATCATATCCTTATCCATAAAACCTGGTTGTGTTTTGACCAGCTTACCTTCCTTGTCTATAAAGGCTTGAGTTGGGTAAGAACGGACACCATAACTTTCCAAAAGTTTTCCTGATGAATCAATTAGAACTGGAATATTTTTATAATCCAAGCCCTTGTACCAGTTCTTAAAGTCTGCTTCTGCTTGTTCCCCCTTGTGTCCTGGTGACACTACCGTCAAAACTACATAATCATCACCAGCATCCTTAGCAATTTCATCCGTATCCGGAAGACTAGCCAGACAGATAGAACACCAAGAAGCCCAGAATTTGAGATAGACTTTCTTGCCCTTGTAATCAGACAAGCGGTAGGTCTTGCCATCTACTCCCATCAATTCAAAATCAGCGACTGCTTGCCCCTTGGTGGCAGTTTGCGAACTGACTTGTTCTGTTTTCGTTTGCTCCTTCATAGTAGATTCGTCTGGCATGTTTTTAGCCGAACAGGCTGCCAAGCAACAAATTGAGCCGACTCCAAGGAGACATGTTTGCCATTTTTTCATTTCTTCTTCCTCTCTATTCAAATAATGTAGTCAAAATAGACGTATTTCCCAAAAGCACCAAGATTCCCATCACGATAATTAGGAAACCACCCACTTTTTTGAGAGTTCCTAGATAAGGATGGAGTTTTCGGAAATGTTTCAAAACATAGCTGGAGGCTAGAGCTAGAACCAAAAATGGTAGTGCTAGACCCAGCGTATAGATTAACATGAGACCAGCTCCCTGCCAAGCACCGGAGCCACCTGAAGCCGCTAAAGCCAAAACAGAGCCAAGAACCGGCCCCACACAAGGCGTCCAAGCAAAACTAAAGGTCAACCCCAGTAAAAATGCCTGACTATAGCCCTTACCCTTTTGCCCCTGTCTCTTTAATTGTAGCCTTCTTTCCTTGTAGAGTCCCTGAAAATGTAAGACTTCCATCTGGTGCAAACCCAAAAGAATGATAACCGCACCCGTCACATACTGAAACCAAGAGGCATACAAAAGGTCTCCTAAAAAACCAGCACCATATCCCAGTAAGATAAAGATAAAAGAAATACCCGCTATAAAGGCCAGAGTTCTTAATAAACTAACAAGTGAGATTGAAAATTTCCCACTAGAAGCCTGAGCACCATCTTTATCATCCAACAAGACCCCTGCATAAACCGGTAACAAGGGTAAAATACAAGGAGAAAAGAAGGAAAGAATTCCAGCAAGAAAAACACTGATTAAAAAGATTATATTATCCATTGCCTTCCTCCATTCTTTGATTTGATAGGACTATTATAGCCCTAAAACTCCAGAAAAAACAGGGACAATGATAGGGAAAAATAGGAATTTAATCAGGTTATGTAAAAAATGGTTCAAAAAAAGCCAGACACAGTCTGACTTTGATGGAAACTGAAAAGAAAATTCACTAGTCTTCACTACTTACCTGATAATAAATAAGGTCCGCAAGATAGCCTTTTCTCTCTACACCATTGGCAATAGTTTTTAGATAGGACATTCCAGCCTTCTCCATGACACGACCTGAAGCTGGATTAAGACTGGCATATCGTGCTCTGACCTTTTTAAAACCTGCTTGAGTAAAACAAAAGTCCAAGACAGCTTTCAAGGCCTCTGTCATCATACCATGACCCCAGTATTTCTTGCCTAACACATAGCCAATTTCACAAGAAGAATCGTTATCATCTATTGCAACTATGCTGATATCTCCTATAACTTTCTCCGGATTTTCTTTGAGGCAAATGGCCCATTTGTAATAGTTGGGATTAGCATAAGAGGCAATCCAATTACGAATCGAGTTTCGAGTCACCTCGACATCAGGATGAGGTTCCCAGGTGACATAGGTCAGATTCTCATCGGATGAAGCCCAATTCTGAAACATGGCTTCTGCATCACGTTCCACAAATCTTCTTAAAATCAAACGTTCTGTCTGTAATGTTTGTGTACCGATAGATTTCACGAAACTACCTCGCTTTCTGATAGATGATTCTATGTCCAATCTCCATTTATATTTGCTTTGCTTTTGAATTTCAAGGTAATAAGTTAAAAAAATCCACTGGACCTTCCTCGCTTACCTGTTTCCATACTCGGGGTAAAAAGGTCACCTGGAAGGTTTTTCTTGCTTTTTAATTTCAGGGCAAGAAGCTAAAAAGGTCCCCCGGACCTTCCTCGTTTTCTTATTTCTAAACTCAGGGTAAAAAGGTCCCCCGGACCTTTTTACTCCCAAAAGTCATCAAATACGGTGATTGGTAGGTGGCGTTTGTGTTGGCCTTTGTGCCACCAGTTTTCGATTCTTGCTTGGGCTTCTTGGCTGATTGTTTTGCCTTCTAGGTAATCGTCAATCTCTTCATAAGTAACTCCGAGGGCCACTTCGTCAGCTAGGCCTGGTTTGTCTTCTTCTAGGTCTGCAGTTGGGATCTTTTCATAAAGGGCTGGATCTGCACCAAGTTCCTTCAAGAGTTGTTTTCCTTGACGCTTATTGAGGCGATAAAGAGGGAGAATATCTGCACCACCGTCACCAAACTTGGTAAAGAAACCTGTGATATTTTCCGCGGCGTGGTCTGTTCCAATAACCGCTCCGCTATGGGCACCAGCAAGGGCATACTGAGCAATCATACGGCAACGAGCCTTGATATTGCCCTTGTTGAAGTCTGAGACAGGACTACCTGTCGCTTCAACTGCAGCTGTCATGGAATCAGCTGATTCCTTGATATTGACCACCAAGCTAATATCTGGCTGGATAAAAGCAAGAGCCTTTTGGGCATCTGCTTCATCGGCTTGTACTCCATAAGGCAGGCGGACTGCAATGAATTTATAATTTTCATCTCCAGTTTCAGCTCGCATTTCTTCCATAGCTAGTTGAGCCAAACGACCTGCTAAGGTTGAGTCTTGTCCTCCAGAAATTCCTAGTACAAAAGTTTTTAGGAAGGGATGTTGTTTCAGGTATCTTTTTAAGAAATCAATGGAACGACGGATTTCTTCCTGGGCATCAATCACCGGTTTGACACCCAATTCTTGGATAATCGTTTCTTGCAAACTCATTCTTCTTCTCCTTCGCCGAGGGCTTCCTTACGCATTTTGTCAATCAAGTCCATCTTGTCTTGCCATACATCACGCGCCAAATCCACTGGATAGTGCTGCGGATTAAGCACACGCTTGTACTCATCCCAAAGCTTGTCAAACTCCTTACGAGCATAAGCCTGAATCTCAGTCAAGCTAGGCAGGTTGTAAATCAATTTTCCGTCTTTGAAGATATCCACCAAGAGAGGAACGGCATCAAAATTACGAACGGTCTTCTTGATGTAAGTATAAGTCGGATGGAACATCTTGATTTCTGTCATGTCGCTCACATCCACACCGTCATAAGTGATGTAGTCGCCTTCTGACTTACCTTTTTCACGACTGGTAATGCGCCATACCTGCTTCTTACCTGGCGTAGACACTTTTTCCGCATTATTTGACAGCTTAATCGTATTGCGCATGTTACCATTTTCATCTTCGATTGCAACAATCTTGTAAACTGCGCCAAGAGCTGGCTGATCATAGGCTGTAATCAGCTTAGTTCCCACACCCCAGACATCAATCTTGGCCTTTTGCATCTTGAGGTTGAGGATGGTATTTTCGTCCAAATCATTTGAAGCATAAATCTTAGCCTCTGTAAATCCAGCCTCGTCCAGTTGCTGACGGACTTTCTTAGAAATGTAGGCAATATCCCCTGAGTCAATCCGCACACCCATAAAGTTAATCTGGTCCCCCAACTCACGCGCCACCTGAATGGCAGCTGGCACACCAATACGAAGGGTGTCATATGTATCCACAAGAAAGACACAGTTTTTGTGGGTCGCAGCATAAGCCTTGAAAGCCTCGTAGTCATTGCCATAAACCTGTACCAAGGCATGAGCATGGGTCCCCAAAACAGGAATATCAAAGAGTTTACCAGCACGCACGTTGCTGGTTCCATTGGCTCCACCAATCACCGCTGCGCGTGTTCCCCAGATAGCCGCATCCATTTCTTGAGCCCGACGTGTCCCAAACTCCATCAAGGGTTCATCTTCTATAACCGAACGAATACGAGCTGCTTTGGTCGCCACCAAGGTCTGGTAGTTAACGATGTTCAAAAGGGCTGTTTCGACCAACTGACATTGAGCTAGAGGGCCTTCCACCTGCACAATCGGTTCATTAGCAAAGACCAAATCCCCTTCTTGGGCAGAACGAACCGTCAACTCCAACTTGAAATTGCGAAGATAGTTCAAGAATTCCCCATGATAGCCAAGCGACTCCAAATAGGCAATATCACTATCTGAAAAACGCAAATCTTCAAGATAGTTCACAATTCTTTCCAAACCAGCAAAAACCGCATAGCCATTCTTAAAAGGCTGTTGGCGGAAATAAACCTCAAAAACCGCCTTCTTATTGTGAATCCCTTGGTCAAAGTAAACCTGCATCATGTTAATCTGGTACAAGTCCGTGTGCAATGTCAAACTATCATCTGGATACATACTTTTCCTACTTCCTTAGCTAGAAATACATGAAAATTTTCAAAAACTTTCATGTATCCCAATAAATTAGTACTATTATATCACATTTTAGCTGGATTGCGAAAAGAGTAACAAGCTATTCACCACTCTCCAGTTCATCCATGTCTTGCTCAAATTTTTTCTGAGCCCATTCTCCATAGCTCTTAAGACCAAGATTGCCAATAAAGACCCAAGGAAGGTAAATGACATAAGTAATTGCCCAAGCAGATAGGTATTTAACGTTCAAAGGATTGTGCTGATAAATTTCTATATTGAATTGATAATTCTGCAACATCAAGAGAGTCGTAATCGCCAAGGTTAGGAAAAAACAACCCAAAATCGTAAAATGAAAACGACTATAGTAGGTCACTCCCAGATAACGGGCACGATTGAAAAAGAAGAAAATTCCTACTATCAGAGTATAGACTAGAAAATTCGGATTAAAAAGAGATGGAGCCAACACTGCCACCAAATAGCTTAGAAGTACAAGCCCAATAAAGAGTGAAAAAGACTCTGCCCCAGCTTTATTGATTAGTTGTTCTTCTCTTTCATCAAGTAATTGATAATGAATAAATTTATTTACCATCTTCTTCCTCCCAAAATAATTGGTCTAGGGTTTTCCCTAAACATCTGCAAATAGACTGGCAAAGCGAGAGACTGGGATTGTATTTCCCCGCCTCTATCAAACCAATAGTCTGGCGCGTCACCCCGACAGCATCTGCCAGTTGACCTTGAGTTAAATCAAGCTCTACACGAGCTAATTTTAATTTTAAATTTTTAGCCACCTGCGTCCTCCTTATAGTTTTAATACTCATCTACTCTTAAAAAATCCAAAACCAACACAAGCTGTCAGCTATTTATTTTAACCTCATTAATTAGCACTCCAATATTATCTTCTGCCTAAAATCAGTATGTTGGATTGTTTGAAATAAACTTCCTAGTTTGCTATTTGATTTTTTGTTTAGTATTAGCTTTAGTAGGGGCTTTTAAACGAGTTTTGATTGCTTGTATTTCTTATTTAGTTGATTTCATATCACTATTATATAATGCTTTTGGAAATGAGTCTAGCATAAGACAAAAACGTGTACACAACAAGAGCAGGAGCATAGCAAGATGACTGATTTTTTTGCTGGATTTGCAGTCTGCAAAATAATACTAAATAAAACTAAAATGAATACTCCTTGCTTTTCTTGAGAGTGAAAAAATACAATAAAATGATTGTAGTGATTACCACAAGATACTGACTAATAGACATCGTATTTGAAGCCACAAATACAGGTAAGGAATAAAAAGGAAGAAGTTCAATTGCTTTGATAAACAAATCATTACTAGTATTCGTCATAATCGTATTTAATATATTAGGGATAAAGAGTAGTAAAGCTACTAAAATACCAAATACCAAGCCACTTTTCAATTTGTATAAATAGAAAATGTAAGATAATAGAAAATAAAATAGGACTAACAAAATTGTATTGACTACAATGGCTACTATAAAATCTAATCCTAAATCACCTGGAACACCCAATTTACTTACGATGACTAGTAACACAATACCATTCAAAGCATAGATAATGGAAACTGAGATGGCATATAGAAAATTGGATAAGACGTAAATCATCCGATTTTTCTGTTGATTATAAAATAAACTTATCGTATTGTAGGAAAAATCCCTGCTAATAATTCGGTTAGCATGTATAACAGCCATTAACATACCGAGCATAGCATAAAAGTTTGAAATATGCTTAATACCAAGCGATGTCCCTTGAGTCTTTAGAATAAAGAATGTAACCAATATCGGCGGTATAAACGAGATAAGCAAACCGAGATATATTACGCCTGATGAATATAAATCTCTTATATTTTCCTTAAGAAAATTCAATTTATTTAATTTCATGATTATAACCTTCCTTTATTTTGAACGATTTAGATAAATATCTTTAAGCGTCTCTTTTTTAGTTTCAAAATCAACTACTTTAATAGAGTTTTCGTTAAAAAATTTAAAAAGCTCACTACTTTGAATATTCCCAGACATAGTAATTTTCAGTCCCTCTTCCTGAACAATATCCCCAAATTCTTGTTTGGTAATGAAAATGTCTTTATCTGTGGCTGATGAAAAAGCTATCTCAAACAAGCAATTATGACTATCTTTTCCTACTTTTTGGAATGTCAAAAACCCGTTCTCCAAGAAAAGGACCCTCTCACAAATTTCTTCAATATCTTCTAATTTATGACTCGATATTAAAATTCCCACATTTTCATGTAAAGCTAAATTTTTTAGAACCGCTAAAACTATTTGTGATGATTCAATATCTAAACCATTAGTCGGTTCATCTAAAATCAATATATCAGGTTCCGTAACGAGAGTTAAAAGCAAAGCTAATTTTTGTTTTGTACCCAAAGAATAGGTCTTTACTTTTTTATTAATAGACTGAGTCAAATCTAACTCTTGAATCAAACTCCCAAATCTTTCTTGATTATAGTCAACACCATATAAATTTGACAGATATTTTAAATTCTCTAAACCTGTTTTAGATAAAAATAATTTTGGTTCTTCGATTAAATACCCAACATTATCACTACTTGTAATATTCCCTGAAGTCGGTTGATTATTCTGAACAAGAATTTTCATCAATGTACTCTTGCCAACTCCGTTTCTCCCTACTAGACCAACAATTTCACCCTTATTAAGTGCAAAATTTATATCTTTGAGAATGATTGAATGACCATAATGCTTACTTACATTTATAACTTCCATTTTTTATTCCTCCATTAATATTCTTGCTTTTCTCTTTGATTCTCATTAATTTTAAAAAGTTGCGCCTCTTTTCAACATCATTATATCATATATCTAACTCAATGCAATATATAAATGTCATTTTGTAAAATTTTATTAACAAAAAACTCTCTACCACAAAATAATAGAGAGTTTTCTGCTTATTCAATTTTTTTCAAAATATCTACGACATCATTTCTTTTCTTAACCTGATAGACCTTGATTCCCAACTTCTCAGCTACGATTGCATTATCCTCAATATCGTCTAGAAAGACACAATTTGTAGTATTTAAGAGGTATTTTATCAAGACTTATGTCAAACTCCCCTCTTTGCCTTATGCTTTCATCTTCTACTTACAAATCCTTTTGGTAATAAAATCTTTTTCCTATGTAGGGATAGTCTTGCAAAACAAAGACTTCCTTGTAGTCATGCCTTTTATAAAAATCTGGAGCTTGAAACTGGTAAGTATTGACAAAGGCAAAACGACAGTTTCGATTCTTAGCTTCACTTTCAGCCTGTTGCAATAGTTTTGAACCGATTCCTTGCCCTCTCAGTTCCTCTTTTACAAATAAATACTCGATTTCTAGCCAATTTCCAAAAGTCTCAGCTATCAAACCTGCCAGGAGATTGCCCTTTTCATCTTCGACATAAAGATTAAGTGGCTCACTTTCAGCTTCTTCTCTTTTTGAACGGTTATAAACACGAATCAGGTTCCCTATTTCTTGTGATTTATGGGATTCCTTATTTTCCAATCTAAAGTACATCTAAATCTCCTTAAATACTGTTACAGCTTGATTATAGTCTTATTTCAATGGACTGTCAAACTAGTAAAAACTCACCAACCTGAGTTGATGAGTCCTTAATCTATTTTCTAAATTTCCACTGGCTATAAATACCGAAACCAATAATCCAGATAGCTGAACCGATTGCTCCTACAAATGTAGACTCTTGTAAAAAGAGGGTTACAAAGACAAAGGCAAAGAAGATCATGGTTAAAGGATTTAGGAAACGATAATGGGGCATGAGATAGCCATCCGCCATAAAGTCTGGTGACTTGCGGTATTTAAGGTGAGCCATCATAATCAAGATATAAATGGCGATATAGACACCTGATGATGATGCCGTAATCAAGGCAAAGGCATCGGAAACACCTGGCAAGATATTGATAAAGGCTGCTAGGGCAATCAAAATTGCTGAGGCGATGATGGCATTTTGTGGCACATTGTGGCGAGAAAGAGTATCTGCTTTAATTGCTTTTAGGAAGCGATTTGGCGAATCATGGGCAATCTGGTATAAATGACGCCCTGTTGAGTAGAGAGTTGAGTTAAGAGCAGATGCTGCTGAGGTCAAAACGACGAAGTTAATCAAGGCTGCTGCCCACTTGATACCTGCCAATTCAAATACTGTAACAAAAGGTGAATCAGCCGATGCAAGTTCACGCCACGGAATGATAGCCATGATGGCTAAGAGGGCACCACCGTAGAAAAAGGCGATACGCAAAGGAATTTCCTTAACAGCCTTTGGCAAGACCTGACGTGGATTTTTGGTTTCAGAAGTTGTTACCCCGATAAACTCAATCATGAGATAAGCAAAGAAAACCATCTGGAAGGCCATGACAAAGTTCACTCCACCATTTGGGAAGAGGGAGAAATTGTCGGCAATATTAGCTAAACTTGCTACTCCATGAGGTGTCTTAAAGCCTGTCAAGACCATAAAGACTCCTGTTGCAATCATGGCTAAAATAGCCACAATCTTGACCATAGCAAACCAAAACTCAACTTCCCCAAAGAGCTTCACCGCTATCAGATTGACCAAGGCTAGAATGGTCAAAAATCCAATCTCAATCATCCAACTTGGCCAGCTAGGGAACCAAAACTGAACATAGTGAGAGATAGCAGTGATTTCCGCCATACCGATAAAGACAACGGATAGCCAGTAGGACCAAACCGAGAAATAACCCCAGCCCTTACCCAAATGGCGCGTGATAAAGTTGATAAAGGTATGTTGCTCAGGGTCTTGGTAGAGCATTTCCCCAACCGCACGCATCATAAGGAACATGAAAGCCCCAGTAATCATATAAATCAGTACAATGGAAGGACCTGTAAGGCTAATAGAACGACCTGCTCCCAAAAAGAGTCCTGTTCCGATTGTTCCCGCAATAGCCATAACCTGCACGTGACGATTAGTCAGACCACGCTCCATCTTGTTTTTTTTCTTCTTTGAACTCATATAGTCTCCAATTCTTTTTAAACCTAAAAAGGAGCAAAGAAGGATTTTTCCCTCTTTTTACTCCTTTTAATCATTAGGCTGTTTTTTCAACCTTCAAGATTTTTACATCATAGCTACCAACAGGTGTTTCAATTGTTGCTGTATCACCTGTTTTCTTGCCAATCAAGGCTTGTCCAATTGGGCTTTCATTTGAAACTTTACCTGCAAAGGCATCCGCACCCGCTGAACCTACGATAATATAAACTTCTTCTTCGTCCTCACCAATTTCTTGGATAGTGACTGTTTTACCAATCGCTACTTCGTCTTGGGCAACTGAGTCACTATTGACGATTTCAGCATAACGGATTTTTGTTTCCAAGCTAGAGATTTGTCCTTCGACAAAGGCTTGTTCATCCTTAGCTGCTTCGTATTCACTGTTTTCAGAAAGGTCACCGTATGAACGGGCAATCTTAATGCGTTCTACCACTTCTGGACGGCGGACCAATTTCAATTCTTCTAATTCTTTTTCAAGTTTTTCCTTTTCCTCAAGGGTCATAGGATATGTTTTTTCTGCCATTTTTCTCAACTTTCCTTCGATAATATTGAATCTCTATCTGAGATTCTCATGTTTGTAGTCTTAGTTTGAACTACTATTTTGAGTAAGCTTGCTATTGACGTGCTCAGCTACATTACGATCATGTTCTTCCTGTGTCACTGCGTAATAGACTTTACCATCTGTAACATTGGCTACAAAGTAGAGGTTCTCACTCTTAGTTTGGTTGATACTTGCTTCAATCGCGTCCTGACTTGGACTATCTACTGGACCAGGCATCAAACCAGGTTTTGTATAAACATTGTATGGTGAATTAATCGATGTATCAATTCCAGCATCATCTGCTAGGCTAATATTTTGGCCAAGTTTCCCTTGGGCATACAAGATTGCAATATTGCTTTGAAGTGGCATACCAAGATTCAAACGGTTGTAGAAAACACCCGCAATCAACTTACGGTCTTCAGTCTTAGCCCCTTCTTTTTCAACCAGTGAAGCAATTGTTAGCAATTCATTGACTGTCAAGTTCTTAGACTTAATTGCACTATAGTGCGGAGTCAAGGTCTTATCCATAGCTGCCAGCATCTCATCAATCAAGCTTTCAATAGTTGTGCTTTCCTTGATAGAGTAGGTCGCTGGGAAAAGATAACCTTCCAAACGGTAACGAGCTCCACTTTCTTTCGTTGGCAAGCTTTCGAGTAGGTTTGGATATTTAGCAACTTCTTGACTGATAAAGTTGTCATCTTGCACTTTAGCCAAGAAAGCTTCCGCTGTCAAAGGTTCTTTAAATTCACCTTGTAATTGGCCTACAGCTTGGGCGATTTGATCAATGGTATATCCTTCTGGAATTGTCAAGTTTGCAAGAGATGGAGCCTGAGGTTCAGGTGTACCACCTTTTTGCAGTTCCTTAATGATGTCCTCTGTACTCATGCTCTTTTGCAAATTGTAATATCCAGCCTTCAAATCTGAATAATTCTTATATTTTGCATAGAAAGCAAAAATCACACCGTGTTTAATCACACCAGAATGCTCAAGAGTTGATCCGATTTCTTGGACATTGGCTCCTTCTGGAATTTGAACAGTCACATATTCCTTAGAATTTGCATCAACAGGTAGCAAGGATGACTGAACATACTGATAACCGAAGTAACCACCTGCCGAAATCAAGGCTAGGAAAATCAGTAGAGAAATGAAGAATGCCTTCAAATGTGATTTTTTCTTCTTAACTGGTTTAACTGTCTCACGGCGACTACGTCTAGGAACTGAACCTAGGCTATCTGCCGATTCAGCTAACTCAGATAGCTCATTATCCACTGCAGGAGTACTAACTTCTTCCTGTTGTCTACTTGTTTTATACGACACCGCAACCTTTGTTGGAATCTCGTTAAATTCTTTGTCTTCGTTAAGTTTTACAGGTTCTACTTTTGGTTGAACTGGCTCGAAAATAGGTTCTACTGATTCAACTACAGGTTCAACAACCGCTTCAATTTTAGGTTCTGCAACTTCTTCATTTGCTGCAATTTCATCCGAAATATCATTTGAACGTGACGGAACACTAGGAGCATTCTTTAATATTTGATCCACAACAGAAAGAGAATTAGCCATCAACTCTTCTGCTGAAGGTTCATGTTCCTGAGTTGAAGGATCTACTGAATCTTCTTGAGATAAAGGAGTTTCAAAACTTGTAATCTCGTTTTCTTGCTCACTTCTATCTTGTTTTTTTACTCTCTCTAAATCACGTAAAATTTGCTCTTTAAAGCTTAATTTTTCGTCTTCTCTTGTTTTTTCACTCAAAAGTTTATCCTCCTCGTTGACAATCCATAATATTATATCTTAAAAACGAAAGAAAAGCAACCTAGCATGCTTTTCTCGCTTATTTTTTAGCTTCCCAGACCATATCATACCAGGTTTCCCCTGCAAAGGTTGACTGAGACCGGCCTTCATTGACAAATCCATGTTTTTCGTAGTAGGCGATGAGATAGTCATGACAGGTTAGGTTAATACCTTCTCTTTCGTGTTCAAGAGCCAACTCTTTCAAGGCTGTTAATAATTTTTGACCAAGTCCAAGGCCCTGTGCTTCCTTGGCAATAGAAAGACAGGTCACAGAGATATAACCACTCGGCTCATGACTATAATCTTCTATCTCTTCTGTAAAAGACTGATCTTGCAGATGGCGGTATGGTCCAACTGGCCCTTCTATATACCCCATGATTCTGCCTTCTTTTTCTGCAACCAGAAACGAGGTCTGAATTTTTCGCAAATGAGCTTCAAAAACCGAGCGAGGAATGGCTTCTTCAAGTGAGAAATTTTCTAGTTCAATCTCAACGATACGATCTAAATCTTCTAATCTTGCTTTCCTGATTTTCATTGTGCCTCCAGATAAAAGGGATTAAACCAAATCATACTAAAACCTTGACTAGCTGCATAAAGGGAAGTTTCTTCATCAATAAAACCGTTCATTTCAAAATAGGATAGCAACTCATCAGGACTCTTCAAACGAATAGCTTTGTAATCCAGCTCAACCGCCACCTCTTTCAAGGCTGCAAGAAGAAGCGTGCCCAAGCCCTGTCTCTGATGGCCAGAGTCAATGACTAAAGAATGCATTTCTAGGCATTGCGGATTATGTGGCTGAGGATCGCCTAGAACATAGCCCAGAAGCTGATTTTCATCCCTAGCTAGAAGAAAGGTATCCGCACACTTACGGATACTTTCTTCTAAAATATGGGAAGGTTGCTGCTTTTCAGCTGGAAAAGATGAGGCCTGAAGTGCCTCTATCTCAGTTAAATCAGACTTACTTGCCCGAATGATTTTAATTGGAATTTCCATGAGAACTTCCTATTGAACATTGCTTGTCAGGTTAGACAAGAGACGCTCGAATGAATATTCATAGGTTTGGATATCTCCTGCTCCCATAAAGACGTAAACAGCATTGTCATGGTCTAGGAGTGGAGAAACATTTTCAACAGTAATCACTTGGTGTTTCTTATCGATTTTATTGGCTAGGTCTTCTACCTTAACATCACCATGGTCTACTTCACGAGCAGATCCATAAATTTGGGCTAGATAAACAGCATCCGCTTGGTTCAAAGCGTGGGCAAATTCGTCCAACAAGGCAATGGTTCTTGTAAAAGTATGCGGTTGGAAGACTGCAACAATTTCCTTGCTTGGGTATTTTTGACGCGCCGCATCCAAGGTCGCAATAATTTCTGTTGGATGGTGAGCAAAGTCATCGATAATCACCGTGTCATTGACAATTTTCTCAGTGAAACGACGCTTAACACCGGCAAATGTTTTCAAGTGTTCACGCACCAAGTTCAAATCAAATCCTGCTGTGTAAAGCAATCCAATAACGGCTGTCGCATTCATGATATTGTGTCGACCAAAGGTTGGAATATGGAATTGCCCTAATTCTTGACCACGGAAATGAACTGTGAAGGTTGAACCAGTTGTTGAACGAAGAAGATCACTAGCAACAAAGTCATTACCTTCTGCTTCAAAACCATAATAATAAATCGGAGCATCAGACGTAATCTTACGCAATTCAGCATCTTCACCGTAGATAAACAAACCTTTGGTAATTTGTTTAGCATAGTCGTTAAAGGCATTGAAAACATCCTCTAGACTTGTGAAATAGTCTGGATGGTCAAAGTCAATGTTGGTGATAATAGAGTATTCTGGGTGATAAGGCATAAAGTGACGCTCGTATTCGTCAGATTCAAAGACAAAATATTTAGCATTGGCCGAACCACGACCAGTCCCGTCTCCAATCAAGAAGCTAGTATCTGTAATGTGAGACAAGACATGAGACAACATCCCAGTAGTTGAAGTTTTTCCATGCGCTCCAGCTACTCCCATGCTGACAAAGTCACGCATAAAGCTACCTAGGAACTCATGGTAACGTTTGTAGCTAATGCCATTTTGGTCCGCATAGGCAATTTCGACGTTGTTATCTGGACGAAAGGCATTTCCAGCGATAATTTCCATATCACCGTCTAGATTTTTTTCATCAAAAGGAAGAATAGTAATCCCTGCCTGCTCAAGACCACGTTGAGTAAAGTAGTACTTTTCAACATCTGATCCCTGTACCTTATGCCCCATTTGGTGCAACATCAAGGCCAAGGCACTCATACCTGATCCCTTAATTCCGATAAAATGATATGTCTTTGACATGTTTTCTCCCCTATTCCGTAATTCTTGTCAGATTCAACTCTTGGGCCACCTGACGTTCTTGTTCTTTTTGTTGATTCTTTTTATTGTAGATTTGGCTCTTCTTCAGAAAATCATAGTTGTTTTTCTTTGGACTTGAAGTTTCTTTCGACTCAGCTTGAGTCGACATATTGTTCACTTCTTCCGCCAAGATGTAATGAGACTGAGTCAATTTTTGACTGTATTTGACAAATTCACCAGGATTTTCCTTTTGGAAAGGAGCTGTAGGTTGATTGCCCTGTCTAACTAGACTTGGCTGAGGATGGCGTCTTGTAGGAGTAATATCCTTAGTCAGATAGCTTGCTGATCGTTTCTTTTTCAAGTCCGCACGCGCTTCTTCACGTGCAACCTCCGCATAGCTCTTTCCTTCTTTTTTAACTCCTAAACCAGCCCTCTTAGGTTTCTCGACTGGCTTTTCAATCTGTTTTACTGGTTTTTCTTCAGTAATAGGGGCCCACTCCAGATAATTCTTATCACGGTATTCTCCCTTGATATTACTGATAAAGTCAGATTCATCATAGAGGTCCATAACCGGCATCTCAGTCAACATGATCTCATCATCTGACACCAATGGAAATCGTTCTTCTCTCATTTTCTATTTCCTTTCAACACTTCATTATAGCGTATTGTCTTGATTTTTCAAGTGCTGGCTTCAGAAATTCCTAAAATTTCTCTAATTTCTGCTAGGGTCAGACTGCCACGTGACTCTGTGCCATCCAATACTTGTGACACCAGATGTTTCTTTTGTTCTTGGAGTTCCTGAATTTTTTCTTCAATGGTTCCCTTGGTCACCAAGCGATAAACCTCAACCGTTTCTTCCTGACCCATCCGATGGGCACGGCCAATGGCTTGCGCTTCCACCGCAGGATTCCACCAAAGGTCAACCAAAATAACCGTATCAGCACCTGTCAGGTTCAGACCGACACCACCAGCCTTAAGGGAAATCAGAAAGGCATCTCTTTCCCCTTGGTTAAAGGCCTTGGTCATGTCTTGTCTTTCCTTGGCTGGGGTTGAACCCGTAATTTTAAAGGAAGTCAAGCCCAAGTCTGGCAGTTCTTGTTCAATTTTCTCCAACATTCCCTTGAACTGTGAGAAAATCAAGACACGGTGTCCACCATCTGCCACCTGTACCAGCAAGTCTCGAAGACTATCCAGTTTACCACTGGCACCCTGATAATCTTCCATAAAGAGGGCAGGCGTATCACAGATTTGGCGCAAGCGCATCAGACCAGATAAAATTTCCACACGACTTCGCTGAAATTCCTGATCTGACACTTGAGCCAGACGGTCTCTCATCTGTTGCAACTGAGCTAGATAGATAGCCTTTTGCTGGTCTTCCAGTTCATTCTTATAAACCACTTCAATCAAGTCTGGCAATTCAGTCAGAACTTCTTCTTTCTTTCGCCGCATGACGAAAGGTTTGATAAACTGAGCCACGCGCTCAGCTGGCAATTTCATAAATTCTTTCTTGCTTGGCAAAAGTCCTGGCATGACGATTTGGAAAATAGACCACAACTCCCCCAGATGATTTTCAATAGGAGTTCCTGACAAGGCAAAGACTGACGGCACCACAAACTGTCTCAAGGTCTGGGCAATCTTGGTCTGGGTATTTTTCATTACCTGAGCCTCATCTAAGAAAAGGAAGTCAAAGGCCATCCCCTGATAAAGCTCACTGTCCTGACGGAAGGTAGCATAACTCGTCACATAGATTTGATGGCTCTCAGCAAGAATCTCCTCACGACTAGCTTTCAAACCATGAACAACAGCCACATCCAACTGTGGGGCAAATTTCTGAAACTCATCTGCCCAATTGTAAATCAAACCCGACGGAGCGAGAATCAAAACCCGACTTTCTTTTGTCACTTGACTGGTCAAAAAAGCAATGGTCTGAAGGGTTTTCCCCAAGCCCATATCATCAGCCAAAATCCCACCAAAACCATAATAATGGAGCATTTGCAACCAGCCGATTCCCTTTTCCTGATAGTCTCGCAAATCAGCCTGAACCTGAGTTGCTTGCAAAGGAAAGTCCTCTGGATGCGTCAAGTCGTAGGCCAGATTCTGGAATTCTTGTGAAAAAGAAACACGGTCTCGCCCTTCAAAAAGATGAGCTAAACTATAAGCCAAAGATTTTCGAGCCTGCAAGGCCCCATCTTTTAATTCAAACTGTCCCAGTTCCTGTAGATTTTGGCGAATTCTCTTGGTTTCTTCATCGAAAAAGTAGACTTGATTGGACGAATCGATATAAAAATCTTGATTGGCAACCAAGGCCTGCATGGCTTGGTCAATTTCCTCTTGGGCGATATCTTGAAAATCAAACTGGATTTCCAAGAGACCTCCCTTGGAAGCAATCTGCACTTGAGGGCTTGCTAGGCTATAAATTTCTTCTAGCTTGTCTGATAGATCAACATTCCCGAGTTTTTCAAAAACTGGAATGATGTCATGGAAGAAATGATAAACAGACTCGGCTTTTAAGGCCTGACGCCAAGATTGAAAGTCTGCTTCAAATCCAGCTGCCAAACAGACTTGGAAAACTCTTTCTTCTAAGTCAGCATCACTCGAAAAAGGTAATTCTTCTAGCTCTTGTCGGCTAGATACCTGCTTATCTCCATAATCAAACTGAATTTCTAAACGAATCCGATTATCTTCTTCCCTATCAAAATAAAAAGAGGGCTCAAAAATTTTGATTTGTAAGCGTTCTGGAGCTGAAACGGTGCCCATCTGGCCAAAGAGAGTTAGACAAGAAGCCAACTTATCGCGGTCACTGCTATCAAATTGCAAATATTTCTTTCCGTGTTGATCCACAGGTAGCGCTTTGATTTCCTTGAGAAGACGTATCTGCTGGTCTGTTAGAAAATAAACCTGTCCTTTATGGAAAAGTACGGCTCCCTGATAAAAGACATTGACTCTAGGACTCTCACTGATTTCCATTTCAAAATAATTCGAGTATTCTTTTACTATAAAGGCAAATAGATTAGCACCCGCATGCAAATCCTGAAAAATCAGGGTTTGGTAGCTATCTACTTGATGGTCAAATTGAAAATGCGGCAAGGTCATCAGTAAATTCACACCCTGCTCAAAAAAGGTCAGAGGAAAAAAGAGATGCCGACCCTGGTTTTGGAAAAAAAGATCTGGACTAAGTCCTTCCTCCGTTAGTCCCCGCAAAAAAGCCAGAAGCTCTTGACTTGCCTCATCAAAGGCTTCCAAAGACAGAGATTCCTCATAAGTTTTTCCAATCATATAAGGTTTTCTCTTCTCGACGACTTTTAAAAAGAGCGGAATATCCCGAATGACATAGTATTTTTGACTATTGGTTTGCCCGATTCTCAGAGTCCACAAGATACGATTGGTTCCTGCTTCCACTTGTCCCACAGCCGATAATTCATAGGCACGTTCTGCTTTTGGAGACAAGATTCGGTCCAAAAATTTACCACCCAAGGTCACCTTGGTTTCAACGGCTTCTTTTTCTTCATGACCTTCTTCAAGACCCTGCAAGATTTCTTGGCCACGCTCATCATTTTTCAAAAAATGCTCCAGAGCTGCCAAATGCACACAGTAGCCCCTCTTTTGGAAAAAATCGCAGGCACAAAAAACCAAATCATCCTCTAAACTATAGCGCAGTTCTTCTTCTGCGACGCGAGCGTAGAGCCGATTATTCTTTTCCTTGATGATGTCAACTTTACCAGTTTCATAAAGGGCAACGCCTTCGATACGGACTTTCCCCGGAATCAATTTAGCCATATTTCTACCTTTACCTTATCTTTTTATTATACCATATTTTCCTCTATGAAAATAGCCTCCTAGGAAGACTTTTCTCCTAGAAGGCTGGATTATTAAAGTTTGGCAAAAGTCGCAACAATCCGCTGACAAACTTCTTGCAACAGAGATTTAGGCATGGCTACATTGAGGCGGGCATGGAGACTTCCTTCCTCTCCAAAATCCAAACCACGGTTAAGGATAACCTTGGCTTCATTTCTCAACAGCTCTTGCAATGTTTCATCAGTCAGGTCATAGGCTGAAAAATCAAGCCAAATCAAATAGGTTCCTTGTGGTTTCATGACCTTAATTTTAGTCTCTTTTCCAAATAAATCTACCACATAATTAATATGGTCTTCAAAGACTTGCTTGAGTTCCTCTAACCAATCTTTACCGTATCGATAGGCAGCTTCTGTCGCCAAATAACCCAAGCCTGAAATTTCATGCTGGTTATTGGCCAACTGGCGTTTCTGGTAAGCCACTCGCAACTTAGGATTTTCAATAACTGCATATGAATTTTTTGTTCCAGCAATATTAAAGGTTTTAGTGGCACTGCTCAAGACGATCGCAAATTCTTTAAAGTCAGGATTGATGGTATTGAAGGAATGATGCTTGTGACCAAAGAGGGCCAAATCTTGGTGAATCTCATCCGAAACCAACAAAACACCGTGTTTTTTGCAGAGTTGGCCAATCTTCTCCAACACTTCCTTTTCCCAAACACGTCCACCAGGATTGTGAGGATTGCAAAGAATATAGAGTTTCACATCCTCTTCTACCAAATCCTTCTCCAATTGGTCAAAGTCAATCTCAAACAGACCATCCTTTTCCACCAAAGAATTGGTAATCAATCTGCGGTTATTCAACTTGACACTGCGAGTAAAAGGTGGGTAAACTGGTGTGTTAATCAGAACTGCCTCGCCTTCTTTTGTAAAGGCTTGAATAGCTGTTGAGATGGCTGGCACCACACCCTCGATAAAGACAAGAGCTTCTTTGTCAAAGTGATACCCATGTTGTGTAGCTTCCCACTTTTGAACTTCCTTAATTAACTCTTCACTGGCATAGGTATAACCATAAACCAGTTGATCAGCGTAAGTTTGCACGGCTTGACGGATTTCAGGCAAGACTACAAAGTCCATATCCGCTATCCAAGCTGGTAGGACTTCACTATCCGTTTCTGCTTCTTTCCATTTATAGGTATGGTGCCCTAAACGATTGGGCAGGCTTGTAAAATCATATTTTCCCATCTTTATCTTATCCTTCTAAGGCTTGGCGCAAATCTGCAATCAAATCTCTAGCATCCTCAATCCCAATAGACAAACGCAAGAGGTCATCTGTCAAACCATAAGAATGGCGCACTTCTGCTGGAATATCAGCGTGAGTTTGCGTCGTTGGATAAGTAATGAGACTTTCTACCCCACCTAAACTTTCCGCAAAAGAGAAGACCTTAAGACTGTTCAAAATATGTGGAATGCGTGTTTCATCGGCTACTTTAAAGGAAATCATGCCTCCACGACCAGTGTAGAGAACTTCCTTAACTGCTGGAGAATCCTTCAAAAAGGCAACCACTTCTTGGGCGTTAGCTGTTGAGCGCTCCATACGAAGAGACAAGGTCTTGAGACCACGAATCAATTGATAACTGTCAAATGGAGACAAGACTGCCCCTGTCGTATTAAGATTGTAAAAGAGCTTCTCGTATAGTTCTAAACTATTGGTCACAACCACTCCAGCCAAGACATCATTGTGACCTGCTAGATACTTGGTTGCTGAATGAAGAACGATATCCGCTCCATCTTCAATCGGACGTTGATAGATAGGACTGTAGAAGGTATTGTCCACCACCACTTTGGCACCCTTAGCATGAGCTAATTTTGCTAGTTTTTCGATATCAAATTCCAACATCAAGGGATTGGTTGGTGTTTCGATATAGAGAACATCCACGTCCTTTTCTAACTCGGCAATCAACTCTTCTTCTGTATTGGCATAGGTAAAATGGAAACGGCCTTCCTGCTCCACTTGGTTGAACCAGCGGAAAGAACCACCGTAAAGGTCACGGACAGCCAAGACCTTACTTCCTACTGGGAAGACACTAAAGGCCAGTACAATAGCTGACATCCCTGAGCTAGTCGCTAGGGCATAGTCTGCGGACTCAATAGCCGCCAAGACTTCTTCCGCCTTACTGCGAGTTGGGTTTTTGGTGCGCGTATAGTCAAATCCAGTAGACTGACCAAACTCTGGGTGCTGATAAGTCGTCGAAAAATGAATCGGTGTCACCAAAGCTCCTGTTGCTTCGTCTGACTTGATACCCGCCTGGGCCAAAATTGTGTTAATGTGTAATTCCTTGCTCATACAATACCTCCAAATCTATAGTAACTATTGTACCACTTATTTTCATCAACTCATTTTCTTCTTTTCAAGAGCTAGTTATAGTTTCAAACTATAGACTTAGCTAGTAAAGCTAAAAAGAATCCAGAAAAGCTTCCAGATTCTTTTGTGACGATGATTGCTAGGCCTTACTTAGACTGAAAGAAATCCTGTTGGTCTAAATAGTCATAATGGTCTTTATTAAATTGATACTGGCCCACATGCTGACCAATCTGACCGACATCCACGGAAAAAATATAGTCTTCATTTTGATAGTGCCAGTTCAGCCTAACTGTATTCAAGACTTTCTTATAAGTAAAATCTTTGACTTGATTCCATGGGATCTCTATGACTTGATTAGAACGATTTTCTGTTACATCACTGATGTCCATCAAGTAAATCCCCTTAGGTGTGAATGCTATAAGCTTAGGCTTCACACTCGACTGAACATAGTAGGAACCACCTATAATGAAAAAATCAACAAAGGATTTCAACCATGTCTTTTTCTTGAAAGCCATAAGAAAATTCTTTTGCCCTTCAATGCGACAAGTTGAAAGAAATGATGCAATCTGTTTTTCTGTCGCAAACTCCATAATAGCGCCCACGATGTTACCTCCATAACGATTAGTAAATAGGCAGATAAGAACTCTTCACATAAAAGAAGAACTTATCATTTGTTGCATTTTATCTTACTTTTTCAGTAAATAACATACCTCCTATAAAATCATCCTAGCATGTGTATACTTCAGTTAACACTGGAAGAGGATTTAAAAAATAGCTTCTCACAACTTTTATTATATTCATTATATCATAAATCCAATTAACAATTTAAAAAATGTAAGCACTTTTCTTCCAACTTCGCTATCATTCTATTAAAAAACGACAGCTTCTTTCGAAACCATCGTTTTTCTTGAAAAATCCTTATTTTACATGTTTTGCCAATTCTTCTTGGGCTTTTTTATTGGATTCTTCTTTTTCTTTCAGCCATTTTTCTTTGGCTTTTTCATATTCTTCTTTTGTGACTGTCTTATCTTGTACTTTGAGGTATTTATATGATTCAATACCTTTATTACCAGCTAATGAATATGGTTCTGAGAAAGGAACTGTTTTTCTCAATACTGGTGTTCCACCCTTAGACACATTTGGAATTGCTAAAGCACTATCTACCAACCACGCTTGGATCTCAGCATACTTGTCATAGCGTTTTGCAAGATCTTGTTCCTTATTAGCTTCTTCCAACATTTGAGTGTAGACATCTAGTCCAACAGCCTTGGCCTTGTCATTGGCTTCACCTGGCTCTAAACCTAGATTTTGCATCAAACCACCAGAATTAACATTAAAGACATCAAGATAGGTTGAAGGATCTTGGTAATCAGGACCCCAACCACCGTTGTAAAGATCATAATCCTTCTGAGCTGCTGTCTGAGCCAAATAGCTTGTATTGTCATAATCTTCAGTAGTGAGTTGTTGAATATCAATTACAACGTTCTCTGCACCTAAGGCTGCTTCAATAGATTGCTTCATAGAGTTTGCCTCTTGGACACCCTTTTTAGCAGCTTGGTCAACTGTCATGTCCAAGTGAATAGGGAATTGGACTCCTTTAGCTTGGAGTTCTTTCTTAGCCTCTGCAAATTTAGCTTTAGCTTTTTCAGCATTGTAGTATGGATCTTGGGCATCCGAAAAGTTGATTCCTTGCCATTCCTTACCATAATTGACCATCTTAGAGGCTACTACTTCACCAAAGTCTTTTCCGTTGATACTTACAAAGTTTGGAGGAACGACTAGGTTACGCAAAATCTTAGTTGCTCCATCCTCGCCTTGAGATTGAGCCCCGTAAGCTGTACGGTCATAGGCAAAGTTAATGGCTTGACGGAAGTTTTTATTAAGAACTGCTTCTTGGGTCGATTTCTTCTCAGCATCACTTGTCTTGGAAGTGAATTTATAAGATTTTCTATCTAGGTTAAAGTTTAAGAAGTAAGAAGTAGCATCTTGCAAGCTATAGATGATATTGTCCTTATTCTTTTCTTTAATTCCTTCAAAACTTGAACTATTTGGATAGAGACGAGCATAACTATAAGCACCTTCTACAAAGTTACGAGCCAGTGCATCTTGGTCACTACCATCATAATAGGCCAATTTCACATCATCTACAAAGACATTTTTAGCATCCCAGTAGTTAGGATTTTTCTTGAATTCGATGACAGATTTTGAAACAAAGGATTTCATCAAGAAAGGTCCATTGTACAAAATACTAGATGGGTCTACCTTCCCAAAATCATCCCCTTTTGATTTCAAGAAATCTGCATTGACAGGGAAGAGAATAGTTGACGTTGTTTTTGAGTTCCAGTAAGATTCTGGTCGTGTCAAGGTATATTGAACAGTTTGGTCATCAAGAGCCTTAACTCCGACAGTTGAAAAGTCTGTTGTTTTACCAGTGATATAGTCATCTAAACCAGCGACGGATTCTTGCACCAAGTACAAGGCTTCTGATTTTTTATCAGCTGCATATTTCAAACCAGTTACAAAATCTTGGGCAGTTACAGGAGCATATTCATCTCCATCTGCAGTATACCATTTAGCATCTTTACGCAGTTTGTAGGTATAGGTCAAACCGTCCTTAGAAACACTCCAATCCTCTGCCAAGGATGGAATATAGTTCCCATACTGGTCATTTTCCATGAGCCCATCTACCAAATTAACCACGATATCATTAGTTGTTGCACGGTTTTCTGCTAGATAATTCAAACTAGACGGATCACTAACATAAACATAGTTATATGTTTTTGACGCTGTGCTGGAATTTCCACACGCGCTTAATAAAATACCTGCACTTAACACGACACCCGCAAGTGCTACATACTTGGCTTTAGACTTTTTCATCTTCAGAACCTCCTGATTTAAATATTTGTCTTATTATACAACTTGAGTTTTATTTAGTCAATAGATTTTTAAGTAAAATTTAAGAAAAATTAAATTACCATCTACAAACTTTAGCTATTATTCTACAAATTAATAAAAAAGAGAATAATTTGAACATTTCATGATAGAAATGTTCAAATTATCCCTTTTATTTATAAATATTTTTTAAGTTAACTTTAATTTGATTCGTAGGCGATCTGCTTGGGCTTTTCCAATCACCTTATCCAATAAACGGGTACGGAGGCTCATAATTCCATAAACTCCTCCACCCATGGCACCGACAAGAGTTACATATAGAAAACTCCACAAACGCCCACTTGGTTGGAAGACAAATCCCAGTATCCACTGGATAGCACCTACACTGATGAACATAACAAAAGTCAACAAACTGATTAAAATCGTTCTCCTAAATACCACATTACCTCTCATTCCTGTTACCCTACATAGTTCACGATAAATGAATAGAATAGGGATGATAAGAGCGATTGATGTTGAAATCAAAGGACCATAACTGTGAAAAAGATAAATTGTTGGTAATTGCAAGACTAGCTTAGCAACCGAACCATAGAAAAAGTAACGGATCGCTTTACGATTATGGAACATAGCCTGAAGCATTGGTGACAAAACCATATATACACCCAAAATAGTTGACTGTAAGACTGCAAAGATAAACAAACCTAATGCCAAACCATCTGGCTTCCCGTAAAATATGGTATAAATAGGTTCACCGACCATGACCACTCCCACAGTTGCAGGAAAAAGAAACAATAGAAGCATCGTTAGATTATCTTGAATCAATTTAGAGGCAGACCTCAAATCACCTTTCACATAGTTTTCGGTCAAAAGTGGCAAGCCTACACCACCAATCGAAACTCCTAAGGAAATCAAAATCATAGTGATTTTATTAGGATTGGCAGAGAAATAAGAAAACATGACAACCAAGTCTTCATTACTATAGTTGGTAAACCAGCTCATACTATTGATAAAGGTCATCTGATCCAAAATCTGGAAAAGCTGGATAGCAGACCCTGTCAGGATAAAAGGAATGGCTTCCTTAATGGTATCGATCAAAAGACGCTTACTATCAATCTTATCTCCTGTTTCAAAAACTTTTTGAAGCATTCCTTCTTTATAGAGGAAATAAAGCAAGACAGCAAAGCTAGCAACCATTCCCACAAAGGCCGCAAAGGTAGACTGGGTGACTGCTGCTAGATAGTCTCCCGAACCAAGCTTCATAATGATAAAGGTAGCCAAGAGCATCCAGATAACACGAATGACCTGCTCAGCGATTTGGCTCATGGCATAAGGTTTCAGGTTATTCATCCCTTGGAAGAAGCCTCGGATAACACTCATAGATGGGAAAATCAAGACCGCCCAAGCCAAGCTCTGCATGATTGGGATCAAGTCTTTGCCCACGCCAGATAAGTCTGCTAGCCAAGGAGCAAAGACATACAAGACTAAAGCAAAAACCAGACCTAGTCCTGTCATAAAGCCTAAAAAGCTCCGAATCAGGCCAAAGCTATGCTCTTCTTCTCGCATGGTATTATACTTGGCCACTTGCTTGGCCACCGCAACTGGAATCCCTGCTGTTGAAACCAGCAAGAACCAAGCATAGATATTATAGCCCATGGTAAAGAGACCATTTGCTGTAGCCGCATAAGACCCCATCCAGATATACCAGGGTATAATATAAATAGCCCCGAGTAGGCGACTGATAAAGTTACTAGCCGTTAGCCAAGCAGTCCCCCGTAACATCTGGGCCTGCTGGTGATTGTTTTCGTTAGACATAGATTCCTCATTTAATTTTAATCACTAGGAAAAATTCCTTATCTTCCATTATAAACTTTTCCTTGTCACTTGTAAATTTACGACTTTCGGTTTACAATAGAAAGTATGATAAAGATTGAAACCGTATTAGATATTTTAAAGAAAGATGGTCTCTTTCGTGAGATTATCGACCAAGGACATTATCACTACAACTACAGCCATGTCGTATTTGACACCATCTGCTATGATAGCCGCAAAGCCAAAGAGAAGAGCCTCTTTTTCGTCAAGGGTGCTGGCTTTAAGAAGGAATTTTTGCTTTCTGCCATCTCTCAAGGCCTCGGTTGGTATGTAGCTGAAAAAGACTATGAGGTTGGTATTCCTGCCATTATCGTCAGTGATATCAAGAAAGCCATGAGTTTGATTGCCATGGAATTTTATGGGAATCCCCAAGACAAACTCAAACTCCTCGCCTTCACTGGAACCAAAGGTAAAACAACAGCAGCCTACTTCGCCTATAACATTTTATCTCAAGGGCATCGACCTGCTATGTTGTCGACCATGAACACAACTCTAGATGGCAAGACTTTCTTTAAGTCTGCATTGACAACCCCTGAGAGCATTGACCTCTTTGACATGATGAATCAAGCTGTGCAAAATGGCCGTACCCACCTCATCATGGAGGTATCCAGTCAAGCCTATCTGGTAAAACGTGTCTATGGTCTAACCTTTGATGTGGGAGTTTTCCTCAATATCAGCCCCGACCATATCGGCCCGATTGAACACCCTAGCTTTGAAGACTACTTCTACCACAAACGTCTCTTGATGGAAAATAGCCGAGCAGTTGTCATTAACAGTGACATGGACCACTTTTCTATCTTGAAAGAACAAGTCGATGATCAAGACCATGATTTCTACGGTAGTCAGTCGAGCAACCAAATCGAGAATTCCAAAGCCTTTAGTTTTTCAGCTACGGGTAAACTCGCTGGAGATTATGATATTCAACTAATTGGACACTTCAACCAAGAAAATGCCGTTGCTGCTGGACTTGCTTGTCTCCGTCTCGGAGCTAGTCTTGAAGACATCAAAAAAGGAATCGCTGCAACCCGAGTTCCTGGTCGTATGGAAGTCCTCACTCAGAAAAACGGAGCCAAGGTTTTCATCGACTATGCCCACAATGGTGATAGTCTCAAAAAACTCATCAATGTCGTAGAAACTCATCAAACTGGAAAAATTGCACTGGTTCTTGGTTCGACAGGAAACAAGGGAGAAAGCCGTCGTAAGGACTTTGGCCTCCTCCTTAATCAACACCCTGAGATTCAAGTTTTTCTGACTGCTGATGACCCTAACTATGAAGACCCAATGGTCATTGCAGATGAAATCAGTAGCTATATCAGCCATCCTGTTGAAAAGATTGCCGAACGCCAAGAAGCTATCAAGGCAGCGATGGCTATCACAAGTCAAGAATTAGATGCTGTGATTATCGCTGGTAAGGGAGCCGATTGCTACCAAATCGTCCAAGGTAAGAAAGAAGCCTATCCAGGAGATGCAGCCGTCGCAGAAAATTATTTATAAGATAAAAAAATCAAGGGAAATGAAACCCTTGATTTTTTTATCTTTATTTAAAAGCGTTTTTCAAACCTTCAACGGCACCTTCTACAGCATCTTTAGCATCTTCAACTACTTCTTTTGCCTTAGCAACTGTCTTTTCTACAGCGCCTTCTGCTTCAGTCTTACCATCTCCAGTAACTTTACCAAATCCTTCTTTGATAGCGCCTGTTGCTTGTTCCAATTTGTTTTCAAGTGACATATGATTGTCTCCTTTAGTTTTATTCCGATATGTGTTACCGGTTACATATAGTTTATACCGAATACTAAGGAAAGTCAAACAATGTGCTCACAAAAAAGAAATCAGGCCAAGTAGAAAGTTAATCTTTCCTTATCAAAATCGACGGCCAACTCATACTTTCCATCTTCATTTTGGACAATATAGCCCAAGACTACTAAACTGTCCACAAAGATATCACGGCGTTTCTGCATCAGTTGATCTTTTTTGAGAAATTTTAGCAAAAAAGTCGTCATATATTTGAGAGCATACTCAGGATTGACATCTCCCAAAATGTCATAGAGATCCTGCTGTTTTTCTGTCAAAGGATACTGATGTTTGACCTTGTAGAAATAATTGGAAAGGGTCATTTTAGTCCGCGCAAAGTCCGTCTTTTCAACTAAAATAGCAGCATTGGTTTGATTTCGTAATTCCGTCTCAAACCCCTGCTCCAACAAGGCTTGATAGGTCGGACTATCTTCGCTGACAAAAATCTCTTGATCCAGTTCGAGACTATCGAGTGATTCAAGAATGGGAAGATTAAGGTAATAACGCTTATTTTCTCGTAGAATCAAGCCTGCCTTTATATACTCTTCCATGAGTTTATCAACTGCTATATCTGGAAATTGAGCCTTAATTTCTCTCAAAATAACATCCTCATGCTGGTCCAGATAGCGGATCAATTCTCTAAAAAATGGCTGTCTCGTCAAACGAGATGGATTAAAAATCTGAATCATGAAGATTCCTTTCTTTACATTCTAACAGAGACGATGCTGCCAACTGACTGGGATTGGTCCCAGCTTGGTTCAGAGGAACAGGCAAGCCTAGTTCTCTGTAATACTCTCTCCAAAAGTCACTAATCTCCTGCTCCCCATCCCCAAATTTCATGGGAATGGTTTCAAAAATGGGGAGGATTTCTGCCATATACTGGGAACAGTAAAAACCTTCTCCATCTGGATAGAAAGAAGCATTGTAGGGTGCTCCTAGATGTTTGCAAGCTTTTTCCTTCACAGACTGGATATCCATTTCTGGGTAAACATAGAGGTCGTACAAATGATTGGACTCAAAGAAGTCTGCTGGTTCTTGACAAACCACACCAGCCTGTCCACTAGCGTGGTAAATCATCCCATCCAAATAAATGGCAACATGATTATAGTTGCCTGTGGAAGTCTGGATGGCCTGCCCCATATCTGACTCATCTCTCACAAAAATCAAATCACCATTTTCTAACATGCTTCACTCCTAGAAAAAAAAGGAGCCAAAACTCCTTTCGATATAAGGCAAACTAGCCTTTCCTAATTTGAATTAATACTCAAAACTTTAAGCATTAAAGCTTTCAGTCAATTGAGGTACCACTTGTTTCTTACGTGAAACAGCACCAGCAAGGAAGGCATGATTGTTTTCAAGTTTGAAGTTGAAAGCTGCTTCAACCTTGTCCATGTTAGCACCAAGAGCCAAGATTTCTGAGTTTGAGTTGACAATATCTGTAATCATCAAAACAAAGTCAGAGTAGCCGTTTGCTGCGTTAGCAGCTTGCATTGCAGCTTCAATTTCTGCTTGGCGTTCCAATACTTCAGCGATGTCAACTGTGTTTACTTGAGCAACACGGACATTATTTCCGTTCAATTCAAAAGTTTTAGCATCGATATCAATCAATTCATCAGCAGATTTGCTAGCCAAGTTTGTACCAGCTTTAAGCATAGCCAAACCATACTCTTCCAAGTTGACACCAGCTAATTCAGCCAATTCAGGAGCAATGACTGTATCTGTTGGGTGTGTTGTTGGTGATTTCAAAAGAAGGGTATCTGAAATCAAACCTGAAAGCATCAAACCAGCAAGCTCTTTAGGTACAGCTACACCATGTTCTTTGAACATACGGTAAACGATTGAAGACGCTGAACCAACTGGCTCCAAACGCATGTAGAGTGGGCTTGCAGTTTCAAAGTTAGCCACACGGTGGTGGTCTACAACACCATAAACTTCTACTTCAGCGATATCTGATACAGATTGTTGGAATTCATTGTGGTCAGTTAGGATAACTTGCTCTGCACCTTCTACTTTGGCAGAAGTGATAACACGCGGTGCTTCCACACCAAAATAGTTCAAGACAAAGGCTGTTTCTTCATTTGGAGTTCCAAGGGCAACAGCTTCCGTATCCAAACCGTAAGCTTCTTTTGCAAGGTAGGCAAAGGCTACAGATGACCCGATGGCATCTGAGTCTGGATTTTGGTGACCAAATACTAGAATCTTAGACATGATAATACCTCATTTTGTTTATTCTCTTTATTGTAGCATTTTTTTCGCTTTTTGACAAAAGTAAGAGGAGTCAAAGGACTCCTCACAATTCTTCAAAATAACTAAGTAAATTTCTATCTTGATTTTCAGATAAAAATTGCTCCTTCTGTGGCCTCTTCTTACGCTTAAGAAGGGCTTCTGCCGACATGGCTTCTTCCTTACTGGCAAAACCTTGAGCATAGATAAGTTTGACTGGCAAGCGTGCTCGCGTATATTTGGCTCCCTTCCCACTACTGTGGACAGCGAGGCGTCTCTTCACATCAGTCGTATAGCCTGTATAGTAGGATCCGTCACGGCACTCCAGCACATACATATAAGCCTTATGATCCATAATAAATCTCTTCGAGTTCAGGCGTATAAGAGCCATCATCATTGTGTACAATGAGAGGTGGCAAGACCTTAAAGCCACTTGTCGAGCCATCCTTGATGGCCTCAATCAAAAGCATATTGGCTTCCTTTTCCTTTTTTGGATAGACAAATTGCAGGCGCTTAGGGGCTAGATTATGCCGTTGTAACGTATCCAAAATATCCAGAAGTCGATCAGGGCGATGAACCATGGCCAAACGCCCATTGGATTTGAGAATACTCTGGGCACTACGACAGATTTCCTGCAAATTGGTCGTGATTTCATGTCGCGCCAAGAGATAATGTTCGCTCTCGTTCAGATTGGAATGAGGATCCACCTTGAAATAGGGCGGATTACACAAAATCATATCTACCTTACTTCCCTGAATGTAAGCAGGCATATTTTTCAAATCATCACAGATGACCTCCATCTGCTCTTCCAAACCATTCAAACGGACAGAGCGCTCAGCCATATCTGCCAAACGCTCCTGAATCTCAACAGCCAAAATCTGTGCCTGAGTCCGAGTGCTAGCAAATAGCCCAACTGCTCCATTTCCAGCGCAAAAATCCACTATCAAGCCCTTTTTAGGAAAACGTGGAAAACGTGACAAGAGAACACTATCCACCGAATAGCTAAAGACCTCTCTATTTTGAATGATTTTGATATCTGTCGAAAAGAGCTGGTTAATGCGCTCTCCTGATTTTAATAATTGTTCTTCTTCCATGGTCTTATTATAGCAAATTTATATTAACATTACAAAAGATAGAGATTTCTAACTAGTGCTTCTGATTCTTCAAATGTTGAAGGGCTTCCTTGGTCCAAATTGGCATCATTCGTTTGAGAGGCGCAAAGCCGTAGTTAAAACGGTCGCTTGAAAAGCGTCTCCGTCTCGGAAACTGGTGCTTTTCTTCCTCCAAAGTGCGGATAGAAAGACTGGCTTTCCCTGTAAATTCATCTAAATCCACTACCTGAACCTGAACCTCTTCATCGACCTTCAAGGCTTCTTGGATATTTTCAATAAAGCCTGTCCGAATCTCTGAAATGTGAATCAGCCCTGTATCACCCGTCTCTAGCTCAACAAAGGCACCGTAGGGCTGAATCCCTGTAATACGCCCCTTTAGCTTATCACCGATTTTCATCCTAGTCCTCGATTTCAATTGTTTCAATCACGACATCTTCAACTGGCTTGTCCATAGCCCCTGTCTCAACAGCAGCAATGGCGTCCAAAACAGCGTAAGAAGCTTCATCAGCTAGCTGACCAAAAACAGTATGACGGCGGTCTAAGTGAGGAGTTCCTCCTTGGTTGGCATAGATTTCCGCAATCGATTCTGGCCAACCTCCACGAGCAATTTCTTTCTTAGAATAAGGCAAATGTTGATTTTGCACGATAAAGAACTGGCTGCCGTTGGTATTTGGACCAGCATTGGCCATAGAAAGGGCACCACGAATATTGTAAAGTTCTTCAGAGAATTCATCCTCAAATGATTCGCCGTAGATTGACTCGCCACCCATACCAGTACCAGTTGGGTCTCCACCTTGAATCATAAAGTCCTTGATAATACGATGGAAAATGACACCATCATAGTAACCATCTTTTGAAAGAGCTACAAAGTTAGCCACTGTTTTAGGAGCGTGATCAGGGAAGAGCTTGATACGCAAGTCTCCGTGATTGGTCTTAATAGTCG
Organism: Streptococcus sp. 27098_8_86; assembly: GCF_041432595.1. GTDB lineage: Bacteria > Bacillota > Bacilli > Lactobacillales > Streptococcaceae > Streptococcus > Streptococcus pneumoniae_F. The sequence continues at coordinate 17,421 of NZ_JAPVZW010000006.1, read as the reverse complement.
CGATAGGACCTTCTACTGTTTCAATGTCTACTTGTGAGAAATGCAATTCTTTTTCTACCATACCAAATCCTTCTAAGGCATCAAAAATGCCATCTTCTTCTAGTGTTTTTGTTATATAATCTGCTTTTTCTTTGATATTATCATGAGAAATTCCCATAGCGACGCTGATTCCAGCATAATCAAAGAGTTCTAAGTCATTCAGCCCATCTCCAAAAACCATGACGTTCTCTGGTTTCAAACCTAGGTATTCCACAACCTTTTCCACACCCGTCGCTTTGGAGCCTGAAATCGGCACAATATCAGACGAATGCTCATGCCAACGAACCATGCGAAGCTTGTCTGAGAAACTGTCAGGCAAGTGCAAGTCATCTCCCTTATCTTCAAAAGTCCACATCTGATAGATATCTTCTTTCTCATGGAAATTAGGATCTACAGCCAAATCAGGGTAAATTGGATTGATCGCTTCACTAATCATATCGGTGCGAGTCGACAACTTGGCATCATGACTCCCAACCAAGCCATACTCAACTCCCTCTTGCTTTGCCCAAGAGATATATTCTTCCACATCTTCTTTGGCAATCTGATGTTGATAAATGACCTGACCTTTTTTATCTTCAATGTAGGCCCCGTTTAAGGTTACAAAAAAGTCAGGCTTGAGGTCACGAATCTCTGGCACAACACCAAAAATCCCTCGTCCAGAAGCAATACCTGTCAAAATTCCTTTCTCACGTAATTGCTTAAAAACAGTTGGGATTGAAGCTGGAATAAAACCTGTCTTAGAATTTCTCAATGTATCATCAATATCAAAAAAGACAATCTTGATTTTCTTTGCCTTGTATCTTAATTTGGCATCCATCTCACTACCTCTTTCAATCTAACTCTTTCCATTATACCATAAAGTAGCTAAATCCCCTATTTTCAAAAAGTTTCCAGTTTTATTGTAAGTCCTTGGATAAGTATAAAACTAAATCATCATTATTTTGGCTAGTTGCATTCATTTCCAAGGGTTTATTTCTATACCAGACACCTGTCCCATCTGGAATATAGCCTCGTTTGATATACAATCTCTGGGCAGGGCCATAGCCTGAGTGCAAACCTACACCAAGAGTGACCTTACTCGAAACAAACTTGACTCGTTTTTCTGCTTCTTCTAGCAGTTGATTCCCAATCCCTTGATTTCGAAAAGGCTCAAACACATTAAAATCTGATAATTCTGGATATACTTCTGCAAAAGGACCATGTTTAGCAGAGGGCAAAATGGTAACGTAGCCCGCTACAGCACCATCAATCTCTGCAACTAAGACTTCTCTCTCCCCACTTTCCTGTTCCAGAAAATATCTAGCCAAAATTTCCTCTCTACCAGTCCAACCTTGATTCATAAATCCATGAGATAAGGATTCAATATCAGACTTAATCATATTTCTAATCGTACAATTCATCTTTGACTTACCCACCTTTACTCTTTCTATTACCATTATAGCACGCCAAGGTCAGAAAAAACTATCTCGTGAAAAAAAACCAACCGGGCTTTAATTCGCTTTCTTATTTTCAAGCTCATGAAAAAGAGGTCCACTGGACCCAAACTCGCTCTCTCATTTCAAGGCTCGTGAAAAAAAGACCCAACCGGGTCTTTTCTTTAATCTTCGTTTACGAAAGGCATCAAAGCCATTACGCGAGCGCGTTTGATAGCTGTTGTTACTTTACGTTGGTTTTTAGCTGAAGTTCCTGTTACACGACGAGGAAGGATTTTCCCACGTTCTGAAACGAAACGGCTAAGAAGCTCAGTATCTTTGTAATCAACATATTCAATTTTGTTTGCTGCGATGTAATCAACTTTTTTACGGCGTTTGAATCCGCCACGACGTTGTTGAGCCATGTTTTTTCTCCTTTATAATTTTAGTTGTCCATTAGAATGGTAAATCATCATCTGAAATATCCAATGGATTTGTTGCTCCAAATGGATTTTCATCACGTGAAAAGTCTGGTACTGAATTTGTAGGTGCTGAATAGTTTGCAGTTGGTGCAGAATAAGCTCCACCTGTGTGACCCTCACGCACACTACGGCTTTCCAACATTTGGAAATTCTCAGCCACGACCTCTGTCACGTAGACACGTTGTCCTTGCTGGTTATCGTAACTACGAGTCTGGATACGACCTGTCACCCCGATAAGTGAGCCTTTTTTAGCCCAGTTAGCAAGGTTTTCAGCCTGTTGGCGCCACATAACGACATTGATAAAATCAGTCTCACGTTCGCCATTTTGACTCTTAAATGTACGGTTTACTGCAAGAGTAAAAGTCGCAACTGCTACATTTGATGGGGTATAACGCAACTCAGCATCACGTGTCATACGCCCTACAAGTACAACATTGTTAATCATAGTTTACCTTCTTACGCGTCAGTTTTGACGATCATGTGACGAAGAATGTCAGCGTTGATTTTTGAAAGACGGTCAAACTCTTTAAGAGCTACATCGTCGTTTGCTTCAACGTTAACGATGTGGTAAAGTCCTTCACGGAAATCTTTGATTTCGTATGCAAGACGGCGTTTTTCCCAAGATTTTGATTCAACAACAGTTGCACCGTTGTCAGTCAAAATAGAGTCAAAACGTGCTACCAAAGCGTTTTTAGCTTCTTCTTCAATGTTTGGACGAATGATATAAAGAATTTCGTATTTAGCCATTGATATGTTCCTCCTTTTGGTCTAATGACCCCAAGACTTTGCAAGGGGTAAGTGAGGTTCGCTCACAATAAACTATTATACTAGAAAACATTTTTTTACGCAAGTAAAAACACCGAAATATAAAAAGAAGATGACGAATCATCTTCTCAAAAAATATAACTCTATAGAGAGTGATTAATATTTTAGTATTTATCAAACTATAGAGATTACGGATCCGTTTTACTGATTTTTACCAAAGACATCTCGATAGAGCATTCCTGTTCGTAAACTCTCTGCGTCTCCTCCTAATTGCTCCACCAACTCGTAGGCAAAGGCAAGGGCTGTTGAAGGGCCTCGACTGGTTGTCAATTGACCATCTACCACTACTGTTTCCTTGACGTAGTGACCATCAAGGATTTTCTCTTGAACGCCGTCATAACAAGTGTACTGCTTGTTTTTCAATAGCCCTGCTTGATTGAGAGCAATTGGTGCCGCACAAATGGCTGCCAGTTTCTTCCCTTTTTGCTCGAAGCTTTGCAACTCTTGAACCAAGGCCTGATTGTCCCGCAAATGTGCAGAACCAGGCATGCCACCAGGAAGGACAACCATATCATAGTCTGATAAATCACCATCAAAGACACGATCTGCTGTGACTTGGATTGCATGCGAACCAGTCACTTGCTCTTCAAACCCAACCATATCACAAGTGATATTTGCCCGACGCAAAACATCCACAACTGTCAAAGCTTCAATTTCTTCAAAGCCCTGAGCTAACATAACTGCTACTTTTACCATGATTTTCTCCTTATTTGATTTGTTTTAAAACAACCTTTTTCCGCTTGAATGGAACTTTTCCGCTCTTTTCTTCAGCTAGATTGGTCTGGTAACTCATCGATAAAAGTAATCCCACACCAATCAGATTACTGATAATAGCCGATCCTCCTTGAGAAATGAAAGGCAAGGGAATCCCCGTCAAGGGAAGCAAGCCCGTCACAGCACCGATATTCTCAAAGATATGGAAGAGTAACATCATGATCAAACCTGTGGAAATATAGGTGTAGAACTGATTATTTGATTTAAGAGTAATCTTCAACATACGATAAATCAGCATGAGATAAAGGGCGATAACAAGGACAGAGCCAATAAAGCCAAAATCTTCTGCAATGACCGTGAAAATCATATCCGACTCTCTAACTGGAATAAGCAGATTAGAAGCATTAAATCCTTGACCAAACAAACCACCACTCCCAATCGCAATCTGCCCTTGAGCCTGTTGGTAAGTGGTTGTTTGGGCAAAGTCAAAAGGATTGAGCCAAGCCAAAATACGGTTGATTTGGTAGGTCGGCATTCCCAGTTGATGGAGAAAAGCTCGGCCGTCCTTGCTGATAAAAATAGCTAAGAAACCTGCAATTCCTGTTACAGCAGTCACAAATACTGGGATAATAATTTTCCAAGAAACCCCCGATAATAAAACGATTCCTGAGAAAATGGCTACAAAAACCAAAGCCGTCCCTAAGTCACTTTGAAGTGCCAAAAGAACTAGGACTGGAATGGTAAAGACAATCATCCAAAAAATTAATAAAAAGTCCAGCGGAACTGTGCGTCTCCATTCCTTATGTTTCTTTGTAAATTGGACAATGACACGGGCCAACATGAGGATATAGGATATCTTCATAAATTCTGACGGCTGGAACAAGGTAACACCATTTACCGATACCCAGTTTTTGGCACCCGTTGATGCAACTAAACTTGGATTATAAAAGACGATAGGTAAGACCATAAGTCCCAAGCCTAAAATATATAGAAAGGGTGTCACCTTCCAAAGAAATTCTGTATTGAAGAGCATGACCACAAAACCAATTACAAGTCCCAAGGCAATCCAAGCGACCTGCTGCCCTAAAATGGGCAAAATATTATTTGGATAATCATGACTAACGGCAATATAAATAGCCACCACACCGATAACTAGTAGGAAAAATACTGGCAGGAGCAAACTATAATCGACTCTAGAGTCGAGAGAACGTTTCATATATTCACCTTTTCTCTTTCTTAGATTTTTCATTTTTGTTGTTTTGGAGGAAATCAATGACAGCAGAGGTAATCTGGTTTCTATTCACCTCTCTGATAGTTCTTTCCTTAGCTAGAGCTTGTCTAATCTGTTTACCATATCGTTTATGAACAACTCGACTATCCAGTATCACAGCAATGGAAGCTTGTTCCTCTTTTCTAATTGTTCTACCCAAAGCCTGTTTGAGACGAATAATGGCCATTGGCAACTGATAATCATAGAAAGGATTCTTCCCTTCCTGACGCAATTCATGATTTAATTTTCGTGTTAAAGGTTCTTGGGGATTTTGGAAAGGCAATCGAGGAATTACTTGAATAACGCAAGGATGGGTAGAAAAATCAACCCCCTCCCAGAAACTTCCTGTTCCAAGTAATATTTGTCGCTCTCCTTTTTCAAAACGTTTCTTCAGCTGACTGGGTTCCCCATTTTTATATTGGGCTAAATGAGGATGGTCTAGTAAATCTGACACTGCTAACAGTAATTCTTTAGACGTAAATAAAACAAGCAAAGGCTCTTGAAACGCCTGTAAGGAATGGATAACTGATGTAACCTCTTCTGCATAATCTAAAGGAGAATGTTCAGTTACTAAAGGAAAATCATTTACTAATAAAACTTCTTGTTGCTTCTGTTGTAAAGATTCAACTGTAATAAGTGGAGCTTCAGTAAATCCTAATAAGTCCGCTAAAGAAACTCTATTACTGATTTCAAGAGTGGCAGATACGCCAAGCACTCTGCAATCTTCTGGCAATAAATCTGCTAGTAGAAAGCGACCTTTTTTACTTGAACAAATTAACACATCCTTACTAGACTTCTCAGCAGTTGCCAGCCAAAATTCACGGTCCGATGTAAAAAAGCGCGTCATATCTCTATACTCAGGAAGATTTAACTCAGAAAAATGCTGGCGTAAGTTTTCAAGAGAATCCAACCACTTGTCATTCTTAAGTCCTGAGTAAAACTGATCTATCAAATAGCGACATTCAAACCCGATACTCTCAAGCAACCGTCTCTGAATAAGATCTTTTTCTGTTTCCAAGGACTTTTCAACTTGTGTCACTAAAGCTTCGAGGAGATAAGACTCTTGGACGAGGTTTTCAAGGGCAATCAGCATTTTTTGAGCTTCATCTATGATTATCAAGCGATTGTTGACAAACTCTGGATCATCCTCTAAACGTGTTACCAGATAAGCGTGATTGGTTAACAAAAGGCGACTCGATTTAGCCCTATCTTGACTGCGTTGCCAGAAGTCCTCAGAAATAAATAAACTTTTTTTTGAAAGTTTTCCATCATGTACAAGTTCAGCTAGAAAATGTTGATAACGATACAGCTGCCCGATTTCATCTAAGTCACCTGTTTCTGTCTCTGTTAACCAGATCAAGATTTGCATTTTAAAGCGTGTGAATAGGCGGTTAGACTCTGGCCTATGAAGTACTTTATAAAAATTATCGAGTTTCAAATAATTCTGGGGACCCTTAAGACTATGAATATCAATATGAAAAGTATCTTTTAATCGCCTTCCTTCTTCTTGCATAATTTGATTTTGAAGGATTTTGGTAGGAACACTAACAAGGATGCCCCCTTCACTTTCCATGCTCAAAGCCGGCAGCATGTAACCATAAGTCTTTCCAAGTCCCGTTTGGGCTTGAATAAACGCGGTTTTCTGTTCCTTTAATAACTGCTCAACTTTTTCTGCAAATTCAACTTGCTGAGGACGTTCATCCAAGCCTAACAAGGACATATTTTTAGTAAACTCCTTAGATAGCTTACGTGGTTTTAAAGACTGACTTTTCTTTCTTAGAAAGAGTCCATGGAACTCCATCAAATCGTGAGAAGAAAGGAGGGACTGTCGCTGATATACTTCTTCAATCACTAAATAAGTTTCATAAAGGAGGTTATCCGCAAGATTTAACAACGTTTCTAAAAGTCCTTTTGGTAACTGAAAAAGTTTTTGACGCATAAAAAGCAAAAGCTCTGCTGTTGCTTGTGCATCAGAGAGAGCGGTGTGGGCGTGGTCTAACTTAATCCCTAACTCTTGACAGAGAATGCCGAGATTGTACTTTTCAAACTGAGGGTACAAAACCTGTGCTAACTCAACGGTATCCACTCGTGGAGTTCTCAATTCATAACCTTCAAAGAATAGGTACTCTGCTAGAAGATTTGCATCAAACTGTACATTGTGCGCGACAAAAACACCATTCTTGACCAGCTCAAAAATCCTTCCAGCTACCTGTGAAAACTCTGGAGCAACTGCCAACCGTTGATCAGTCAAACCTGTCAATTCTTTTATATGAGAATCCAAGGGCTCATGAGGATTGACATCCGTCCCATACTGATCGACGATTTCACCATTTTCAATCACCACAATACCCACTTGAATAATTTTTGCCTTGCTTCCGGTGCTAGTGGCCTCTAAATCAACAACCACATACCGATTAGTTCTCGAATTCATCATTAAAAATTATATCAAAAAAAGCCCTGTTTGACACCCCTCAACTTCGATAGAAAAATCTCTTTGCTTGAAAAAATTTTTATAAAATGTTTGAATAGTATTATACAGAAAAGGAGACATAAGATGAACCCATTAGATTTGTTTAATCAAGTAAAAGAGCTAATCGAAACAAAAGATTTCGAAGCTGCAAAAACATTTGTTGCAGAAAATCAAGAACAGCTTGGAGAATACTTCTCTCAAGCTCAGCAGTTGATTTCTGGTTCTGAAGGTCTAGATGGCCTCGTTGGAAAGATTAAAGGATTTTTCTAAAAGATATAAAGGCGCCTGAAGCCATCAGGTGCCTTTTTGAGATATTTTTTTCATTATTTTGGGCAGATAAGAGCTGATTTCCGTCGGCAAGACCACATAATGTTCTTGAGATAGTTCTTGGGCTATGGCTGAATGAAGATGGGTTGCCACTGCCACACGTTCGTAGAGACTGGCCTGTCGGAATTGGCCTACAAATCCTGCAATCATCCCAGCCAGAGTATCTCCCATTCCCCCAGTCGCCTGATAGGGACCGCCAACTTGTAACTGGTAATAATAAGATTGGCCAACTTGCCAAATACGAGTAGCTGGACCTTTCTCCACCAAAATGGTTCCTTGAGGGAAGGAAGTTAGGGCATTAGCCGTTGCATCTTCCTTTTGCTTATCAATAGCAATACCAGACAGCTTTTCCCATTCTTTTTGGTGGGGAGTTAGGATAAGCTGGTTAGATGGAAACGACAAACTTGTCCTAGCAATGATAGTTAAGGCCCCTCCGTCTACAATCAAAATCTGATTCTTTTTTAAGCTAGCAAAGACCTGTTTTACTAGATTTTCTCCAAAAGCATCGTCTCGTAAACCAGGTCCCACTAAGACCACTTCTGCCCTCTCCAACTGCTCTTTTAACAGTTGTTGGTCTTGAAGAGAAAAGGCCATAGCCTCAGGTAAATGACTGTGCAAAGCTGGGATATTTTCCCTATCTGTTCCAACGGTCACCAAACCAGCTCCACTTTTAACAGCTGCCAAAGCAGCCATGATGATAGCACCACCATAAGGATAAGTCCCACCCAGTAACAGCAGACGGCCATAGTCTCCTTTATGACTGGTACGAGAACGTTCAATAATAACTTTTTCTAATAATGCTTGCTCAATCACTTTCATTGTTTTTTCCTCTCTATTCATTATACTATAAAGTCTATCTACCTTGCATCTTAAATATAAATCTCTTCGTTCATATAGAAAAAGAGGGGACAAAGCCCCCCTACTCTCCTTTCGTCCCAACACGAAAGTAAACGATTCCATTTTCACTAGTAAAGACGGAGAGGCCTAATTGGTCCTCTCCATCTATTCGACTCATTTATCGATTCATTTTTTATCTTCTACCAATCTATACAAATAGAATGGTATTAGGCGCATAGACTAGTCTTCTTTGCGTTTTGCAGTTAATAAAGCTGCTGATAAGGCCAAGGTAACACCTGCCAAGAAAATAGCTGTTTCTGACTGTTTTTCACCAGTTTCTGGCAATCTCTTGTCTTCCTTGGCAACTTGAACTGGTACTTCTGGAGTCTGAGCTTTTTCTAACGAACTTAGTTTAAACTCTGGTTTTTCTACTGTCGGTGCTGGTTGATTCCCTACTGTAGCTAGAATACCACGGTACTCTGGAAGTTTATGTTCTAGAGCCATTACAGCATTAACGCCACCCTTAAATTCAGGTTTCTCAACACTTGGTACTGCTTGATCTCCTACTGTGGCTAGAATTCCTGTGTATTCTGGAACTTCATTTACTGCTGCTTCTACAAAGTTAGCACCACCTTTGAATTCTGGAACTTCGTTCACTGCTGCTTCTACAAAGTTAGCACCGCCTTTGAATTCTGGAACTTCGTTTACTGGCGAAGGTTCCTCACCCTTACTATTTGAAATAGATGGTTTTACTCCTACCTCAATAATACGATCCTGAGCCTTTCTTTGTTCAGAATGAACAAGAGTTCTAGTAGTTCCCAAAACTTGAATATAGTCAACTTTTTCTCCAGCTTGTCCTTCAGAAACTATACGACGTTGACCTTGAGCAAGTTCAGGGGTTTCACGAATAACTTCTTTAAACGGAAGTGGAGTCTTTTCAATTTCTAAACTTGGAGTTTCTGCTACTAAGTTCTTAACGCCTTCAGTCGGTGTTGTTTGGAAGGTAGACTTAAAGTGTAAACGATATTCTTTCACCAGATTTCCATCTTTGGAAACAAGACGAACAAGTGTTGGAAGATTTGTATTTCCATGATCCACTACCGTGACTACTCCATGTCCACTAGTTGTCGCAGTGACTTTTGGTTTAGTTCCCATTGTTGTTAGGGTGTACTCTGTCACATTTGGATCAAAGTTTTCCAATGCTTTTCCATCGATTGAAATAGTCGCTGACGGTGTTTCGACTTCTGCTCCCTTGCCTGCAGAGTAGGCTGTAAATTCGACTACTGCTAACCCGTTAGTAGTAGACTTACGAGTCATTCGAGCACGAATAGCTGTCGTTTGAACCGGTTCAAAGTTAAACTCGATTAGTTTCCCAGCTACTAATTCTCCAGAAGCTTTGTAAGGAATTGGTGCCCAATTTTCTGCCTTGTTAAATGGATGATCGGCATTTTCTTCGTAACGAGAAATCGTACTTGGTTCTGTAAATTCTGGACCAATATATCTTTCTAGAACCATTTTCTCTGGAGCATCTGTTCCACTATCTTTAAAGAACTGCATGGCAACTTTTCCAATAGCTTGTGAGGTAATGTTACCGTTCTTCTTGAACAATATTCCCACAGAAGTTTCTTGATTTTTTGGTGTACGAGACCAGTTTGTCCAACGTCCATCCTCATTAAATTTTCCATCATTGATATAGAAAATTCTATCATGTGAAGCTGCTTGTGTATCGTTCGTTGTTGAAGCAAAGGCTTTAGAATCTGTTTCATTGTTGCTTGGATTTTCTGAGATGACTTGATTTCCTTTAGCTACAACTGTGACTTGCATGGTAGTTGTTAGATTTGTACCGATGACATGACCAGTTACTTGGAATCTTCCCTCATGCTCTGTCGCATGTTCAGGAATAGCATCCCATTTCACTGCCAGTTTATCTGTAGTCCAAGTAGTTGAAGTTGGATAATAAACAGTGACCTCTGATGGAAGTTGAAGGGTATATCCGAGCTTCAAAGTAGTTGCACCATTTTCAGCTGCTAAAGGTAGACTTGTATCTTTTTCATCATTACGGTAGATTCGATATTCTTTTAAAATAGTACCATCTTCAGCCTTCAAAATAAGACGTGTCGCACCTTTTGGACTTGTTGCTGGAACAAGAGTAACCAAACCATTGTTGCTAGCTGTTGCAGTAATTTCCTTGCTAGATTGAGGAATATAATAATCTGTTTTCGATGGATTAAAGTGTTCAAGATCCTTGCCATCTACTTTGATAGAAATATCTGAACTTGTTTCACTTAAGACCTTGTTTCCAAGGACAGTTAGCTCTGTCAGACCAACTCCCGCAGTACCTTCAGCCTTTTTCATTCGAAGACGAACAGCATAGGTTTCTACCTTGTCAAAGGTAAAGTGATTGGTTTGAGTTGCAGATAGCTGGCTTGGAGCATGTAAGTTTTCAACTGCCTTCCAGTTGGCTGGATTATTAAATGGATGATTAGTATCACGCTGAGCATTGCTGACATCACTTGGTAAATCTGGAATTTCTTTACCTACATAATATTCAACTACATATTCTTTTGGAAGACCAATTGCTCCATCAGTATAGAAATCAACTGACAAATTGTTGACAAAACGTTTCGTCAAGTCTCCTGAATTACCAAACAAGATAGAAGCCCAATCATTATCAGTATTTGTTCTCCAAGTAGTCCATCTATTTTTAGCATCTGTTGGCGTTCTTGACACAGTCAGGTCGTTCAAGGTATTAGCTGAATCATCTCCTCCTGTATTGGACACAATGGCAGCTGGCAATTGCGAACCTGTCCATTGTTTAGAGATATTATTTCCAGCAACAACTTGACTAGACACTCGAACATGAGCTTTAGTTGTAAGATTGCTACCTACTAAACGACCATTGATTTCATAGACCCCTTCAGTTTGACTAAAGTTGGCTGGAACCTGTTCCCAAACCACATCTTTGTAGATAGTTGTTCCGTTAGAATGGTAAGCACGAACATTAGCTGGCAATTGAACTGTCTCACCCTTAGGTACTGTGAGGCTGACTTCCTCTGCAACTTGTAAGCCTTCAACTGTCACCGTTGCTTGAGCTTCAATGTCTGTGCCTTCTACATGTCCTTTAAGGGTAAAGCTATGATAGCGACCTAATTCTTTTTCATCTACCTTGTCCCAAGTTACAGATACTTTGCGTGGCAAGCCCTTATCAAATTCTGCCCCAACTTCTTTAGGTAGATTCGGTTGCTGATTAATGTCTGTAGAAATAGATACAGGATGAAGTTTCACAATCTTCTTGCTGACTTTATTTTCTTTAATCACCACTTCAGTGGTTACAGATTCTGTTTTCTCTGTTTGATTATCGATTCGAGGTGTCAAAGTCACTCTTCCCTTAGTATAGAGCAATAGATTCTGACCATTTACCTCAAGATGCCCACCATCAGATGATTTAGCTTCTAGGTGAATATCTGAAGCTGAAAATTCTGTTTGAGAACCATCCTCATAACTACCAATGACACGATAAGTTAAAACCTGATCTTCAGTAGCAGTTTCTTTTCCTTCCACAACTACTTCCAAACGTTTCAAGGCAGGAGCTTCCTTCACAAACTGAATTAAATAAGTTTGAACCAAGTCACCCTTTTGATCACTCAAGAAGACCGAGGCCTGATAACCATTATCAGCAGAAGCTTGCTGAACAGTTACTTGATAACCAGTAGTCTGAGCTCCAACACTTGGAATTGTTCCAGTGTAAGGAAGAGATACACGATAATAAGTCTTGCCAGACTCGAAGTTCTCAAGAGCTTTATCCCCAACAGTAAGTCCTGTAATGCTACTTGTTGTTTCCTTACTGCTTGCGATAAAGGTTGCCGTAACTTCATGGCCATCATCTACTAATTTACCAGTAGCTTCCGTACGTCCCCCTTCCTTGGTCAAAGCAGCAGGATCTTTCAAAGTCCAAGAAACAACATCTGTATCGATCAAACTACCATCTGTCAGAACAGCTGTGACTGTTTTATCCAAATCAGCTGCAGTTGTACCAACTGGTACTGTAGCAACTTTTGGTAACCATTTATCTAAGGCAATCACTTTTACAAGTGCCTCAGCTTTGGCTTCCAAACCTTCTACACGTCCAGATACTTTTTTCTCACCTGCACTTGTAAGCAAGTCAGATGGCATGTCCCATGTTACAGTCTTTTCCTCAACACTACCGTCGCTATAAATAGCTGTTACTGTTTGAGGCAATTCAGGATTTGTAGTCACATCAGTTGTTGCTTTTACAGGAGCAAAGGCTACAAAGTGACGGTTTTCTTTCTTACCAGACACAGTTGCGACCGTTGCGCTATCAGATGTCAAACCAGCAGAATCTGCATAAAGAGTAAATTTACCTTCTTTTTCTGTTGATTTTACAATGACAACTCCTTTACCATTGAAAGCACGTCTTTGCCATGTTCCATCCGCTTGAGCTTTGTAGCGCTCACGGCTAGCTTGTTCTCCGTTATCCACACCAACGATCTGTCCCTGACCATGAAGATTGAAATGAACAAGATTATTCGCTGTCGGAACCACATTCCCATCGCTATCAACAATTTCGTAATGGATGTAGGATAGGTCTTTCCCATCTGCAGTGATAACATGCTCTTCTTTAGTCAGACGAACTCTTGCTGGTTCCCCTGCAGTTGTCACACTATCACGCGCAATTTCGTTACCATTTTCATCTCTAGCAATCGCAGTCAGTGTGCCGGGTTGGTATTTCACAAGCCACTCAAGATACAATTCACTTGGTTTAGCCCCTTCATGATAAGGACGTCCATCTTCTGTCCTTTTCTTCGTATATTCCTTTTTACCAAGCGACTGTCCATTTAAGAACAATTCGACACTTGCAGCATTTGAGAAGGTACGAACTGGAACCTTTCCATCGACTAGCATCTTGCGATCCTTAAGTGTCTCTTCAGTCCAGTTCCAATGTGGTAAAATGCGTACAGTTGGCTTTTCTTTAGCACTATACCACTCACTGCGATAAAGGTAGAAATCATTTTTTGGTAAACCAGCCGTATCGATGATACCAAAGTAAGAGCTTTTTACAGGTGTATTATCTTGGTTATGCCATGGAGTTGGTTCACCAATATAATCAAACCCAGTCCAGATAAATTGTCCGGCATAGCCAGCGCGATCACGGTCAAAAGTCCATGACTCAGTAGCTGTTCTTCCCCACCCAACACGGTCGTTACCATAATCAGATTGTTCATAGTGACGATTTGGACGGTTATCGTGTCCAAGGATTTGAGCAGGATTGTAATAAGAATCACGCGTTCTAGTAGCTGAAGAGGTTTCAGAACCATAAATGAGCCAGTCTGGATGCGCTCTACGAACCGCATCATAAAAACGTTCACCATAGTTCATACCGACAGCATCCATGATTTCTGCGAGTTTCAAGAAATCACCTGTCGCTGCACGACTAAATTTATTATCACCCATGGTGACATAACGCTCAGTATCAATCGCCTTGATAATAGCCTTCAGACGCTTAGCAGTTTCGATAGAGCGAGGACTACCATTTGCCTCTTCTACCTCATTTCCAAGAGACCACATGACGATAGACGGATTGTTCTTATCACGTTCTACCATTGTTCTAAGATCAAAATCAGACCACTTCTCACCCTTCTTAGCTTCAGGATGAGTTGCATCTTGATCAAAGAAACGTCCATAGTCGTAAGTCTTCTTGCCACCATACCAAGTATCAAAAGCTTCCTCTTGAACCAAAAGACCTAAACTAGCTGCAGCATCAAGCAACTGAGGGCTAGCTGGATTGTGGGTTGTTCGAATAGAGTTAACCCCCATATCTTTCAGGAGTTTTAATTTACGATAGGTAGCCTTATAATTCTCTTCTGCACCCAAGGCTCCATTGTCATGGTGAATACTTACTCCGTGGAATTTCATGCGTTCACCATTCAGAGAGAAACCATCCTTAGCAGTCCAATTAAAATAGCGGTAACCAAATGTATCTTCTGTTACATCAACTAGTTGACCTTCTTTATAAACCTTTGTTTTCAGCACATACAGTTGAGGATGATAACTTTTTGTCGTCCAAAGAGTTGGTTTATTAACTAGGATTGTTTGTCTGAAATCTGCAGTTTCATTTTCTGCTAAATTCTTCGTTTCAGAGCGAACTAATTCTGAGACAACCTTGCCTTCCTTAGTGAAAATTTGTTGTTCCACAAAGACTTTAGCAGCCTTCTTATCCGTATTTTTAATCTTACTTTGAACCTGTGTTTCAACATTCCCTTCTTTTTGCTCAGCAAGTTTTGGAGTAGTGATACGATTACCATTTTCGGCAACATGGACTTTATCACGATAACTAAGAGTTACATCACGATAAATTCCACTTCCTGAATACCAACGACTACTTGGTTGCTTATTGGTCACTTGAACAGTAATTGAATTTTCACTACCATCCTTGTTTAAAAATTCTGTGATATCATATGAAAAATGATTATAGCCACTTGGATAATGTCCTACAAATTTACCATTTACATAGACCTTTGAATCCATGTAAACCCCATCAAAATTAATACGAACATCCTTATTCTTGTCTGCTTCATTTAATGTGAAAGTCTTACGATACCAAGCTGTTCCACCATTTAACTGGCCACCTTCATTACGCGCGGGAGACTTATGGTCGAAATCAAAATAAATGCTCCAATCATGTGGAAGATTCAATTTGGACCAATCATGAACATCCACATCTTTTTTTGAAAAATCGCCTTGGGCATTTAGTTTAAAATACCAATCTTTATTAAAATCTTGTTTTCGATCCGATAATAGTTGTTTTTCCTTTTCAACTTCAGCTTTGTTTGACTCTCCAGATAGTGCTTGCGATTTTTCAGAAGAAGGTTTGATCTCTGTGTCTGCTTTCACTTGGTCCTTTTCAGAAGTTTTTTTTGAATCCTCTTTCAGTTCTGTTCCAGATGTTGATGCAGATTCAACAGGCTTTGGATTTGCCTCTTCAGATTTCTGTTTATCCTCAGCCTTGGTTCCTTCTTCTACTTTATTTGGAGTTTCCACTTTAGGACTAGCCAATTCATGACTACCATCGTTAGCAGGTCTAGTAGGTTCTGTATCCTTAGTCACTTTATCTTCTGTCGACTCAGCTTTGGGTTTTACAAACTCACGCCCACCATTCTCATCAGCCTTTGCGATAGCAGCTGCCACATCATCGGGAAGCTTATCTAAAGGCTGAGCTTGATGAACAGTTGTTTCTCCTGTTTGAGTATTGGATGAAGCCACCTCCTCAGCTTGTACAGCTGAAATTCCAAATATACTAGCCCCAATCATTACAGATGCCGCACCTATTGCAAATTTACGAATGCTATAATGACAACGTTTATCAAAAAGTCTTTTGTTCATTAAAATCCTCATTTCTTTTTCTTGATACAAAGTAAGCGCTTACTTTATTTTAAAAAATAACCTCCTTCTGAATACACAAACAAGTATCAAGTTCGATAATATATTTTATATATTAAATATATCAAAACACACCTAAAATTGCAATCATTTTCCATCAATTTAACCTAATAAAATGGTATGCAAGATAAGTTCATTCAAAAGAAATAGGTGCAATGAAAGTAGCTTTCTATTCTAGACTCTTTCCAATACAAATTTCATTCTATTAATAGCATTTTCATACTTCAAATTTATAGTTTATGGACTCATATCATTTTAGACTGCATTATATAAAAAGAAGGTAAGACATTATTCTACCTTCTTTTTTCCTATTTTCTATCCAATGTCCGAAGTGCTGCTTGATAAGTTTGCTCCATCAGCATGGTAATGGTCATAGGACCGACACCTCCAGGAACTGGTGTAATATGGCTAGCAAGTGGGGCAACTGCCTCATAATCAACATCACCACATAGCTTCCCATTTTCATCGCGATTCATCCCAACATCAATGACAACTGCTCCAGGTTTAACAAAGTCAGCAGTCACAAACTTGGCACGACCGATTGCAACCACCAGAATATCTGCTTTAGCAGCCACCTTGGCAAGATTATGAGTCCGTGAGTGAGTCAAAGTCACTGTAGCATTCTTTGCCAAAAGAAGCTGGGCCATGGGTTTTCCGACGATATTGGAACGACCGATGACGACCGCATTTTTACCTTCCAAGTCAATCCCATATTCATGGAACATTTCCATAATCCCTGCTGGTGTAGAAGGAATCATGACTGGATGACCAGACCAGAGACGCCCCATGTTTAAGGGATGGAAACCATCCACGTCCTTTTCAGGATCAATAGCCAATAAAACTGCCTCTTCATCAATATGTTTTGGCAATGGTAACTGGACTAATATCCCGTGCCATTCTGAATCTTGATTGTATTTGGCAATCAAGTCTAACAATTCCTCTTGGGTAATGGTTTCTGGAACTCGGACTACTTCACTACGAAAACCAGCTGCAAGGGCAGAACGTTCCTTATTTCGAACGTAGACTTGGCTGGCAGGGTTGTCCCCAACCAAAATCACCACCAAACCAGGTACTAAACCTGTTTCTTCCTTTAATCTTGCAGTCTTTTCAGCCAGCTGTCCTTGTAACTTAGCTGCTAGAGCCTTCCCATCAATAATCTGTGTCATATCACTTCTCTTTTCTTTCAAATATCTTCCATTATACCAAAAACTGTTAGTCCCCTCTAACACTTCTTTCCTAGGCAATCCTATAGTTTCAAACTATAAGAAAAAGGAGCGGATATTCCATCCAACTCCTTATTCTTATTAGAAAATCTAATTAGATTTAATCTTCTTTTTTCTTACGAGCAAGAAGTCCAAACCCTCCTAGTGCTCCAAGAAGTCCGAGCGATGCTAGACTAGCGTTAGCTTCTGTACCTGTGTTAGGCAACTCTTTTTGACCTTCAACATATTTAGGTGTTTCTTGTTTAGAAGGTTGAGAAGGTTGAGCTGGTTTAGCAGGTTTTTCTACTTCCCTAGGATTTGGAACATAGTTAATTGGTGTATCCTCACCTGGGTTAGTTGGAACATTTGGTACTTCATATCCTTT